>DATAKR010000092.1:0-17291 GCA_036261495.1 Acidimicrobiales bacterium
CCGTGTACCACCTGGCCGGCCAGGCGTCGGTGGGCGCGTCGTGGGATCGCCCGGGCGACACGTTCGAGGTCAACACCGTCGGCACGGTGAACGTCCTCGACGCCGCCCGCCGGCTGGCGTCGCCGCCGCGCATCCTCGTCGTGAGCTCGGCCGAGGTGTACGGGCACGTGCAGCCCGATCAGCTCCCGATCACCGAGTCGATGCCGTTGCGGCCGGCGTCGCCCTACGCGGGGAGCAAGGCCGCGGCCGAGGTGGCGGTGCGCCAGGCGGCGGTCGGCTACGACCTCGGCGTCGTCGTCGCCCGACCCTTCAACCACATCGGTCCGGGGCAAGCACCGTCGTTCGTCGTGTCGGCGCTCGCGAAGCGGATCGTGGAGGCGCAGCGCTCGGGCGCGGCGGCGATCGAGATGGGGAACCCCTCGCCGCGCCGCGACCTGACCGACGTGCGCGACGTCGTGCGCGCCTACCGGCTCCTCGTGGAGCGCGGCGCCAACGGCGAGGCCTACAACGTGTGCACCGGTGTCGACGTCCGCATCGGCGACCTCGCGGCGCGGCTCATCGAGCTCGCCGGCGGAGGCCTCGAGCTGGTGACGGGCGCCATCGAGATGCGCGCTGTCGACATCCCGGTGCTGCGTGGTGACCCGGCGCGGCTGGAGGCGGCGACCGGCTGGCGCCCGGCGATCGCCCTCGACGAGACGCTGGCGGCGGTTCTCGACTACTGGCGCGACCAGCTCGGGTAGACGGCCGCGCGGAGCGAGCAGCCGCAACAGTCGAGTGCAGAGGCCGCTCGCCCGAAGGGCCCGGACGCCCGGAGCGAGACCATCGATACGCGACGAACGGGCCCCGAAGGGCCCGTTCGTCGGGAGGGATCCCGGTGGTGGTGGGGGGGAACCAGCGCGGCCCGGGACCCCCGGCTGGGAGCTCAGGCGGCCTTGTGTGCGCCGGCCGCCTTGGGCGAGTCGGCGAGGCGGGCCCGCAGCTGCTGCTGCGCATCGCGAGCGGCGGCACGAGCCGTCTTCATCGCGTCGCGTGCCTGCTCCGGCAGCCGCTCCTCGAGCAGGTCGAGGCGGGTCTCGAGGGACTCGACGACCGGCTTGGCCCTCTCCTCGAGGTCTTCGGCGACCTTGGTGAGCTGCTCACGGACGCCGGCGGTCTGGGCGCGGAGCTGCTCGACGGACTGCTCCACCTGGCCCTTGATCTGCTCGGTCTGCGACTCGAGCTGCTTCTCGAGCTCGCGGCGACGGACCTGGGCCTTCTGGACGGTGAGGACACCGAAGCCGACGACGACGTACGCCGCATCCTTCAGGGTCTTGGCGAGATCGGGCATGAGACCACTTCCTTGCGAGGTTGGATGTCGTTCGCTCTCTGCTAACCACTATAGGCCTCCTGCATAACAGGAGCAAGCACTGAGCGGCATGATCCTCCGGTCGTCGGTCACACCGGCATGGCACGGTGCTACCCACCGCCACCGCTAGCCTCGCACCCCTGATGAGTCGCCGGCCCGACCAGGCCGACGACGTCGCGCCGGCGCCCACCGCGCCCCCCGTCGTCGCCGTCGTCGTCACGCATGACCCCGGCCCGTGGCTGGAGGAGTCTCTCGCCGCGCTCGACGCGCAGGACTACCCGAACCTGTCGGTGCTGGTGCTCGATGCCGCCAGCGCCGACGACCCGACGCCGCGGGTCGCGGCCGCGCTCCCGGGCGCGTACATCCGGCGCCTCGACGACAACGCCGGGTTCGCGGCCGCGGCCAACGAGGTGCAGGGCCTCGTCGAGGGCGCGTCGCACTACGTGTTCCTGCACGACGACGCCGCGCCGGATCCCGACGCCGTGCGTCTCCTCGTCGAGGAGGGCTTCCGGTCGAACGCAGGGGTGGTCGCGCCCAAGCTCGTCGCGTGGGACGACCCCGCCCAGCTGCTCGCGGTCGGGGGCACCGCCGACAAGAGCGGCACGGTCACGCTGTACGGCCGGGGCGAGCTCGACCAGGAGCAGCACGACGCGGTGCGCGACGTGTTCGTCGCGCCCGGCGGATGCCAGCTGGTGCGAGCCGACCTGTTCTCGATCCTGGGCGGCTTCGACGCCGATGTCCCGCTCTTCGGTGAGGACCTCGACCTGTGCTGGCGCGCCCAGGTCGCCGGGGCGCGGGTCGTCGTCGCGCCGTCGGCGCGCGTGCGTCACCTCGAGGCGACGGCGGCGGGCATCCGGGCACTCGAGCTCGACGGCGCCGACGACCGCGCCGGCCGGCTCGACGTCCGCATCGCGCGGCTCCAGCTGCGTCACCGGCTCCGGACGGTGCTGAAGGACTCCGGCCCCGTGCACCTGCTCCGGGTGCTCCCGCAGATCCTCGCGATCCTCTTCGCGGAGGCCCTCCTCGCGCTGGCGTCGCGCCGGCGCACGGCCATCGCCGCGGTGGCCGACGCGGTGCGGTGGAACGTCGCGCATCGCGCCGGCCTGCGGGTCGCTCGGAGGGACGCCCAGTCGCACCGCGCGCTCAAGGACGCCGACGTGCGCCGGCTCCAGCGGCGTGGCGGCACCCGGCTCTCCGCCGCCCTGCGGGGCGGCCTCGCCGTCGAGGAACGGACCTTCGGTGTGGCCGCCGCCGGCCGCCAGCTCGTCGGCGCGGTCACGAGCGGCGGCACCCGCCTCACCGTCGGGGTGTGGGCCGGCGTCGCCCTCGTGCTCCTCGCCGGCACGCGCGGGCTCGTCGCGGGCCGGCTGCCCGCCGTCGGCCAGCTCGTGGCCTTCCCCGAGTCGCCGTTCACGTTCCTCCGGATGTTCGCCTCGGGGTGGCGCACGGCCGGGGTCGGTTCCGAAGCGCCGGCGCCGGTCGCGTTCGCGCTCTTCGGCGGACTCGGCGTGGTCCTCGTCGGGGCCATGGGGTTGCTCCAGAAGCTGGCGGTGCTCGGGATGATCCCGCTCGGCATCGTCGGGATGCACCGCCTCACCGGACCCCTCGCGTCGTGGCGGGCCCGGCTGGTCGCGGTCGTGCTCTACGCGGCCCTGCCGTTGCCCTACGGCGCACTCGCCGACGGCCGGTGGGACGCCCTCGTCGCCTACGCCGCGGCGCCGTGGATCGTCGCCCGCGTCCTGCGTGCGTCGGGGCTTCCCCCGTTCGGCGGCGCGGCACCGGCCGAGGAGGTGCACCGCCGCGCCCGGCGCCCGCACACCACCACTCCCGCTGACGCCGTCGAGGCGTTGCTGGGCGCCGAGGCGGGCACGCTCGACGCGATCGACGCCGAGGAGCTGCGCGTGGCGGCGATCGCGGTGTCCGGCCGCCACGACGATGAGGGCGTCGACGTGGTGGCGCCGGTGGTGCCCGGTCCGGCACGACCTCCCCGGCGCGGGTGGGAGCAGGCGGTCGCGCTCGGGGTGCTCCTCGCCGTCGCCGGCGCGGTCGCGCCGCCCGTCGTGACGCTCGGGTTGGTCGTCGCCTTCGGTGCGCTGCTCGGTTCCGTCGTCGCCGGCGGTGTCCGTGAAGCGGCGCGGGCGTTCGCCGTCGCGGTCGGTGGCGTGCTCGTCGCCGGCGTGCTCCTCGCGCCCTGGACGCTCGAGCTCGCCCTCGCCCACGGCGGGTGGCACGACCTCCTCGGCGCCGGGGTGGCACCGTCCGACGCGCCCGGTCTCGGCAGGCTGCTCCGGTTCGACGTCGGGCCGTTGCACAACGGCCTGCTCGGGTGGGGCTTCCTCGTCGCTGCGGGCCTGCCGCTCGCCGTGGGGCGGCGGTGGCGCTTCGCCTGGGCGACCCGCCTGTGGGCGATCGCCATCGTCGTGTGGGGCGTCACCTGGGCGGCGGCGCGCGGCTGGCTCGGTGTCCACCCGCCGGCGGTCGACGTGCTCCTCACGCCCGCGGCCGTCGCGCTGGTGCTGGCGGCCGCGCTCGGCCTCGCCGCCTTCGAGCGCGACCTGCCCGGCTACCGGTTCGGCTACCGGCAGCTGCTGTCGATCATCGCCGCGGTCGCCGCGCTCGTCGTGACCCTGCCGATCCTGGTGGCCGCCCTCGACGGTCGCTGGTACGCGCCGGCGCACGACTTCGGCGACGTCGTCTCGTGGATGGGCGAGCGGAAGGCGGAGGGCGCGTTCCGCGTGCTGTGGGTCGGCCAGCCTCGTTCGCTGCCGGTCGACGGATGGCCGATGGGGAGCGACCTCGCGTTCGGGACCTCCCGTGACGGGTTCCCCGATGCGACGACGCTCTGGTCGGGCGGCAACGACGCCGCCACCCGGCAGCTCGCCGACGCCGTCGGGCTCGCGCGCCGGGGCGAGACCAGCAAGCTGGGCCACCTGCTCGCGCCCCTCGGTGTCCGCTACGTGGCGGTGCCCACGTCGCCCGCGCCGGCGCGCGACCGCGCCGGCGCACTCGACGTCCCCGCCGACCTCACCGACGCGCTCGGGGCGCAGATCGACCTGCGCAAGATCGACTCCGATCCCGCCCTCGTCGTGTACGAGAACGCGGCCTGGGGTCCGATGCGCGCCGTCCTGCCTCCTGCCGCGGCCGATGCGAGTCGCCGCTCCGGCCTCGACGCCGCCCGCGTCGCCGAGCTTCACGGCGCCGCACCCGTCCTGCCCGCCGAGCGAGGCCCGACCACCTTCACCGGCACGGTGCCGGGGCCGTCGCAGGTGTACGTCGCGGAGGCCGCGTCGAGCCGGTGGCACCTCGATGTCGTGTCGCGGCCGACCCCCCGGCGCACCGCGTTCGGGTGGGCGAACGCGTTCACGGTCCCGTACGAGGGGCCGGGTCGCCTGCACTACGTGACGTCGCCGCTGCGGTGGCTCGCGCTGCTGGTCGAGCTGGCGCTCTGGATCGTCGCGGTGCGGATCGCGGCGCGCCGCCTCCGCCGGCGGCGCCCTGGCGTGCAGGAGGTCGCGGCGTGATGGCCGAGCCCGTCCCGACCGCCGAGGTGACACCGGGGCGGAGCCGGCGGCTCCTCGTCGTCGCCCTCGTCGCGGCACTGCTCGCGGCGGCGGGGGTCGCCGACCGCGCCGCCCGCGAGCCCAAGCCGACCGCACGTCGGGCGTCGGCCGGCATGCCCGTCGCGTCGCCCGTCGCCGCCCTCTCGTCGAGCTGGTTCTGCCCCGGCGGGACCGCGGACGCGTCGGCAGCGGCCGATGTCAGCGTGGTCGTGGTCAACACGGCGACCACCAAGGCCACCGGGACGCTGACCGTGGTGCCCTCGCAGGGCGACCCGAAGCAGGTGCCGCTCAGCGTCGATCCGAGGTCGCGTTCGGTGGTCCGTCTCGGCGACGTGGTGCCGGCGGCCTACGACGCCGCGCTCGTCGACCTCGACCAGGGCGGCGTGGCCGTGGAGTACGCCATCTCGTCGTCCGCCTCCATCAGCACCGCTCCCTGCGCGTCGTCGGCCTCGGGCGACTGGTACCTCGCCGACGGGTCGACCGAGCGCGACGACTCGATGCTCCTCACGCTCTTCAACCCCTTCCCCGACGACGCCATCGTCGACCTGTCGTTCGCGACCGATCAAGGCCGCGCCGAACCTTCGGAGTTCCAGGGCATCGTCGTGAAGGGCGGGCGCCTGGCCGTCGTGAACGTCGGCGATCACGTGCGGCGCCGGGCCAACATCGCCGTCACGGCGTCGGCCCGCACCGGGCGGTTCGTGATGGGCCGCATCCAGACGCGCGTCGGGCCTCCCGCCGGCGCGTCCACGACCCTCGCGGCGCCCTCACCCGCCGAGACGTGGTACTTCCCCGACGGGCTCGTCGCCGACGGCGTCGCGGAGCGCTTCAACCTGTACAACCCGAGTGATCGGGAGGCGCAGGTCGAGATCGACCTCAGCCTCGACCAGGGTTCGGCCGAGCCGTTCGACCTCACCGTGCCGGCGCACGATCGCCTCACCCTCAACGCCCAGGACGAGGAGCGCATCCCCCGCGGCGTCGGCCACTCGGCGACCGTGCGCTCGGTGAACGGCGTCGCCGTCGTGGCCGAGCAGACGCTTGCCACCGGGAGTCCTGCTCCCCGAACCGGGTTCGCCGACCAGCTCGGCATCCGGGCGCCGGCCCGGCGCTGGTCGTTCGCGATCGGCGGGACGTCGAACACCGTCGACGAGTGGATCACCGTGCAGAACGCCGACCCGTCCCACCCGGTGAGGCTCTCCGTGACGGTGCTCGCCCAGGGCCAGCTGCTCGCCGTCGACGGCGCCACGGGACTCGACGTGCCCGCGGGCGGCCGGCTGGCGATCCGCCTCACCGACCACGTGTCGCGCGCCGACCTCCCGCTGGTCGTCACCGCCAACGGGCCCATCGCGGCCGTCCGGGGCATCTACTACGGCGATCGCCCCGGCGTCGCCATCAGCGCCGGCATCCCGTACTGACGACGACGCCGACGGCGTCGCCGCGTCAGGCGTCGTTCTTGGCGGCCTCCCGGGCCTGCTGGTCCTGCATGGCGGTGACGATCGCCTGGAAGATCTTCGCTGCGTCCTCGTCGAGGTGGTTCCGGGCCCGCAGGAAGATGATGCCGCCGAGGAACACCGGCGGGCTGACGACCAGGAGCGCCGTGCGGAGGTCGCCGCCGAACAGGTCGGCGAGCGTGAACACGATCACGGACGCGGCCGCCTGCCCCAGGAGCACCGACACGAGGTTGAAGGCGCCGAAGCCCGCGCCTCGAAGGTTGGCCGGCACGGCGTCCGACAGCCCGGCGCGAAGGGCGGGCACGGCGAGGGAGATGATGAACGCGCCGAGCACCTGCAGCGCGAACGTGGGCGCGAGCGGCAGCTTCAGGTACGACAGGACGAACACGCTCTGGCCGGCGAGCACGCAGTAGGCCGGGATGGCCATCCGAGCGCCCTTGATGCGGGTGGCGAACCGGTCGGCCAGGCGACCGCCGAGGAGCACGCCGGGGATGCCGCCGAGCACCAGGATCGCCCCGACGTAGCTCTCGGCGACGCCGGGGTGGACGCCGAGGTTCCGCTCGTAGAACGGCGGCAGGGCCGCGCCGACCGCGGTGATCGAGAACAGCAGCGCCGACACGCCGACGAGGGCGTAGCGCATGGTCGGGATCGACAGGATCGTCCGCATGTCGGCGCGGAGGCCGAGCAGCAGCTCCTTGAGGAAGGTGCCGACGCCTTCGTCGAGGAGTCCCGTCGTGATCGTGACCTCGTCGTCGCCGGCCGCGTCGAGGCCGAGGTGCAGCCGGTCGGCCTCGCCGCGCTGGGGTTCGCGCAGGCGATACACCGCGATTGCGATGAGCACACCGGGTGTGCCGACGATCAGGAACGCCCACCGCCAGCCGAGCGCCGCCGACACGATCCCTCCGAGCGCCAGGCCGAGGCCGAACCCGAGGAAGACGAGGACCTGCTGCACCGAGAAGGCGAGGCCGCGCTCCTCCATCGGGTAGTAGTCGGCGAGCAGGCTCGCGCACGACGGCTCGGTGACCGCCTGTCCGAAGCCGAGCGCCGACCGGATGCCGACGAGCACGCCGTAGTTCGGCGCCGCCGCCGTGAGCGCGGTGATGCCGGACCACGCGATCACGGTGTGGCCGATGGTCCTCGTCCGGTGCCAGCGGTCGGCGAGGTAGCCCGCGGGCACGCTCACCAGGCCGTTCACGAGGATGAAGCACGACAGCAGGATCCCGATCTCGGTGTTCGAGAGGTGGAGGTCCTCGGCGATGCGGTTCTGCGCGCCCCGCACGATGTTCTGGTCGACCTGGTCGATCATGATCACCAGGCCGAGGACCCACATGGGCCAGGCCGACGCCTTCCGGCGGATGGTCTTCACCGCCCCGCTCACCGCGGACGGTGTCGCCGCCGGCGCGGTCGAGTCGTTCGGCGCGGGCTCGGCGAGCTCGAGGGCGTCCGCGGAGGAGGGAGTGAGCCCGAGCGTCATCGGCTCGATGGTCTCCTCGTGGTGGTGCCCCAGCTGCGCCGTCCCCTTGTCCGGCGTGTGGCCGGCCTGGGCGTCGCTCATGGACCGTCAGTGTGAGGCTTTCCGCACGGGTCGTGCAACCTCACGGCGGCTGCGAGAATGGCGCCCGTGGAACGGCTCGTGCTGGCGGGTGCCCTGCTCGTCGTCGCCGTCGTCGTGGCGGTGATCCTCGAGCGCCGCAAGCCGGCGCCGCCGACCCAGCCCCGGTGGGAGGCGCCGGCGCAGCTCGACCGTGCCGACTTCGACGATGCCGATGGCGGTGGCCGCACCCGGCCGTGGCTCGTCGCCGTCTTCACTTCGGCGACGTGCGAGTCGTGCGCCAAGGTGATGCCCAAGGCCCGCGTGCTCGACAGCCCCGACGTCGCCGTGGTGGAGATCCCGTACCAGCAGCGCAAGGACCTCCACGACCGCTACACCGTCGAGGTCGTCCCGCTCACGGTCGTCGCGGACCCCGAGGGCGTGGTCAAGGCGTCGTTCATCGGGGTGCCGACCGCCACCGACCTGTGGGCCGCGGTGGCCGAGGCGCGCGAGCCCGGCACCACGCCCGAGCCCCACCTCGGCGGATAGCCCGCGTTCTCGGCAGCGCCCCCAGGGCTTTCTGAGGATTTGTGTCGTCATGGCGACCGCGATCCTCAGAAAGGGTCGCAGGGGAGGCCCGCGTCCCGGCCGATCAGCCGGCGGCGCGGCGGCGGGTGCGGCGCGCCGCCCCGTTGCCGTCGATGGGCTGCGTCTCGTCGGGCCCGAGGCGCGGCACCGCCGCCTCCCGGATCTCGCGGCCGGCGCCCTCGTCGACCAGCTGCTTCACCTCGGCACCGTCGATCGTCTCGCGCTCGAGGAGGGCCCGGGCGACGCCCTCGAGGCCGTCGCGGTGCTCCTTCAGCACGCGCAGGGCCCGATCCTCCTGCTCGCGCAGGATGCGCTCGACCTCCTCGTCGACCACCCGCTGCGTCTCCTCGGAGTAGTCGCGCGTGTGCATGAGGTCCTCGCCGAGGAAGACCATCCCCTGCGAGCCCCACGCCATCGGCCCGATGCGCTCGCTCATGCCCCACTCGCGCACCATCTTGCGGGCCAGCTCGGTGTTGCCGACGAGATCGTTGTTGGCGCCGGTCGAGAGGTCGCTGTAGACGATGAGCTCGGCGGCCCGGCCGCCCATGCGCACGCACAGCGAGTCCTCGATGTAGTCGCGCGGGTAGATGTGGCGCTCCTCCATCGGCAGCTGCTGGGTGACGCCGAGCGCCATGCCCGTCGGCAGGATCGTCACCTTGTGGACCGGGTCGGCCTTCTCGAGCACGTACGCCAGGACGGCATGGCCACCCTCGTGGTAGGCCACGCGCTCCTTCTCCTCGTCGGAGAGCGCCATCGTCTCGCGGCGCTGGCCCATGATCACGCGGTCGCGGGCGGCCTCGAAGTCCTCCATGGCGACGGCGTCGCCGCCCCGGCGCACGGCGTGCAGCGCGGCTTCGTTGACGAGGTTGGCGAGGTCGGCGCCGCTCATGCCGGGAGTGCCGCGGGCGACGAGCGACAGGTCGACGTCTCGCGACAGGCGCTTGTCCTTGCAGTGGACCTGCAGGATCGGGAGGCGCTCCTCCAGGTCGGGGAGGGGCACCACGATCTGGCGGTCGAACCGCCCGGGCCGAAGGAGGGCAGGATCGAGGATGTCGGGGCGGTTCGTGGCCGCCATCATCACGATCCCCTCGGTCGTCTCGAAGCCGTCCATCTCGGCGAGCATCTGGTTGAGGGTCTGCTCGCGCTCGTCGTGGCCGCCACCGAGGCCGGCGCCGCGCTTGCGACCGATCGAGTCGATCTCGTCGACGAAGATGATCGCGGGTGCCTGCTTGCGGGCCGTCTGGAACAGGTCGCGGACGCGCGCCGCGCCGACTCCCACGAACATCTCCATGAAGTCGGAGCCGGTGACCGAGATGAACGGGACGCCGGCCTCGCCCGCCACCGCCCGGGCGATCAGCGTCTTGCCGGTGCCGGGCGGGCCGACGAGCAGGACGCCCTTCGGGATCCGCGCGCCGATGTCCTTGAACTTGTTGGTCGACTTGAGGAAGTCGACGACCTCGCGGATCTCCTGCTTCACCCCTGCGTAGCCGGCGACGTCGGCGAACGTCGTCTTCGGGCGCTCGGTCGTGTACACCTTCGCCCGCGACCGTCCGATCGACATGATCCCGGTCATCTGACCCTGGGCGCGCCTCGCCATCCAGAGGTAGAAGCCGACGATCAGCCCGAAGAACAGCACGTAGGGCAAGAACGCGAGGCTCGGGTTGGTCGTGGGGGTCTTGAACGTGACCTTCACGTTCTTGTCGCGCATCAAGGCGATGTCGGCGTCGATCGGCTTGGCGGGCCCGGTGCTCGTGTACTTCGTGCCGTCGCTCAGCTCGCCGGTGATCTGGCCGGTGTTGTTGTCGATCTCGGCCGCCTTCACCTGGCCCTCGTTGACCTTGGCCAGCAGCTCGGTGTAGGTGACCTCCTTGCGGGTCGGCGAGCTGAACATGGGCGACAGCAACAGCCCGAGGAGCACCAGCCCGCCGAGCACGATCAGCAGCCAGCGCCAGCTCTGGTCGGGGCCGGGCGCACCGGGAAGCCGCGGCGGACCCTGGCGCTCTCCACCCGGGCGGAGGTCCTGGGGCTGGCGGCTCATTCCCACATGCTACGGAACGTGTCGGGGCTACCTCGCATCACCGATCGATACCCATCCGCGTGCCGCGCGCGCTCCGTGGGTACGTTCTCTCGCATGGAATCGGTCCGCACGTGCGCGAAGCCGTTGTGTGGTGCGCCTGCCGCGGCGACCCTCATGTACCACTACGGCAGTCGCACGGTCTGGCTCGACAACCTCGACGAGGAGCCGGAGCCCCAGTCCTACGACCTGTGCGCGAGCCATTCGGCGCACATCACGGTGCCGGTCGGCTGGGCGCTGGAAGACCGCCGCACGCCGATCATCCAGCTCCGGCCGCCGCTCGCCGTCTGACGGTCGCGTCCGAGCGCGCCGTCTGCGCTCGCGGTCTCCCGACTCCCCAACTCCACGCCGACGCCGGTACCGTCGCCGGCGTGGCCGACACCGGCACCGAACCGTCCGTCGACGCCGCCACCGCGCCGGGCTGGGGCCTCCTCGACGCCGTGGGCGCCTACGCGGTGGCGATCGTCGCGAGCACGATCACGGCCGGCCTCGCCATGGCGATCACCGGTGACAGCCGGTCGGTCGGCACGACCGTCGCGGGCACCGTAGGGCTGTGGATCGGATTCGCCGGCGTCCCGGCGGTGGTGGTTGGGTTGCGCCACCTCGGCTCGCTCGCCGGCGCCCTCCGGCTCCGCGCCCGCGCCGTCGACGTCCCCGTGGGCGTCGTCGCCGGCGCTGTCAGCAGCTGGGTCCTCGTGCGCCTCGTCTACGCGCTGCTGCTCCTCACCGGGTTGATGCACCAGCAGCAGCTCGACCGGCTCGACGACCCCGCCCGGAACCTGTTCTCGCGAGCCACCGGCCCGGGCATCGTGGCGATCGTCCTGGTGGTCGTGGTGGGTGCACCGATCGTCGAGGAGCTGTTCTTCCGCGGGTTCCTGCAGCGCGCCCTCGTCGCCCGGGTCGGGACGCTGTGGGGCATCGTCCTCACCGCCGTGGTGTTCGCGCTCACGCACTTCGAGGCGCTGCAGTTCGCCGGGCTCGTCGCGTTCGGCGTCGTGCTCGGGGTCCTCGCCCACCGCAGCGAGCGCCTCGGGCCCGGGATCGTGGCCCACATGACCTTCAACGCGATCACGGTCGCGATCCTGCTCGCGACGCGCTGACGCTCGTCCCTTTTGTCGGGGGGCTCAAGTGGGACGCCCGACGTGCCGATGCGGAAGTCGGATCTGGAGGGGTCCGAAGACTGGAGGAACCGCAATGGCCTGCCCGAAGTGCCGCGCCAACCATCTCGTCGAGATCGGGGTGAACGTGTCCGGGCGGAGCGTGAAGCTCCACAGCTGCTCACGCTGCGACACCCGCTGGTGGGACGACGAGCGCGGCGAGGTCGTCGGGCTGCGTGAGATCATCGACCTCGCCACGGTCCGTCGCTGAACGATTTCGTCACGGATTGTCGCAAATCTTCTGAGGATCTCCTGAATCGGCCACTCTGCGTGGCCAAACGCCTCAGGTGGTGACGCGAGGTGCCGACCCTCGTCGGCGGTAGGAGCGTGTCCTGCCGCTCGTAGTGGGGAGGCGTCGAGCCTCGGGCAGAACTGGTCGCTGCGCCCGAGAGGAGCCAGAGCGAACCCGGCCCCACCGCACAGGAGGTGTGTGTGGTGGTAGTCGGAGGTCGCCGCTCGTTCGGCGGACGGCATCAGGGGCGGTGGCTGTCGGTGGCCCTCGGCCTGGTCGTCGTGGCCTCGTTGGCCTGGGTCGTCCCGGGCGGACCGGCCCAGGCCGCGGCGGGCCCCAAGCCGGCCGGCAACCTCGACCAGTGTGCGAACGGCGGGGTCGGCGACCCGCCGGTCGTCTGCTCCGGCGGAGCGTGGGTCAACGGCAACCTCAACGCCAACCAGGCCCACTACCGGGAAGGCGACTCGGTGCCGTACCGCCTGCGGCTGAGCGACCTGTCGCTCGGCTCCCACGCCGTCACGATCGAGTGGGACACCACCAAGTCGGGGATGCACGCCACCGACTACCTGACGACGGTGAACCGCACCGAGACGGCCGCCGATCCGTGCTCGGGTGTGGCCGGCTGCTCGACCTACACCGAGTTCCCGATCCCGACCGACCCCAACGTGGTCAACCAGATCGCGGGCCAGCTCCGCCTCTACGGCGGCACGGTCACCGCCGCCTCCTCCTACTCGCTGTCCGGCACCTACGCGGGCACGAGCAGCACGCGCCTGACGCTCACGTTCACGGCGGCGACGGCGAACCCGGTCCTCGCGTGGGGCGGGCACATCGCCAGCCGCATCGACTGGGGCGCGAACGAGTCCGCCGTGTCGATCCCGGGATCGCCGTACCACATGCGCTTCATCGACCTCGACGGCACGGGCGGCAACGAGGACCGGTCGCTCTCGGCCGGCGCCGTCCTCATCGCACCCGACATCGTCACGAGCGTGAGCGCGAACCAGGTCGCACCGGGCACCGCGGTCACCGACACCGCATCGCTCTCGGGGCCGCTCGGCGCCGTCGCGGGTTCCGTGAGGTTCTCGCTCTGCGGCCCCCAGGCGACGGCCGCCGGCTGCACCACGGGCGACCCGACGCTGGCCGTCGTCGGCACGGCGGCCATCAGCAACGGCACGGCGGTCTCCCCGTCAGTGACGCTCGACCCGGTCGCCACCCCGGCCACCTACTGCTTCCTCGCCGAGTACCTCCCCTCGAGCGGGTCGCCCTACATCGCCGGTTCGCACACCAACAGCACCGCCGAGTGCTTCACGGTCGCGCCGACCAGCGTCTCGATCACGAAGTCGGCGGTCACGTCGCCGGTCGTCTCCGGCAACCCCATCGGCTTCACGATCGTGGTCACCAACACCTCCGCCGTCGCGATCAACGCCGTGCACGTCACCGACAGCCTGCCGTCGGGCTACACGTGGACGATCGCCCCCGCAGTCGCCGGGTGCTCGATCGCCAGCGGCGTCCTGACCTGTGACGTCGCCACGCTGGCCGCCGGCGCCAGCGTGAGCGTGACGGTGACGGCGCCGACCAGCAACGGCACGAACTGCGGGGCGATGGGCAACACCGCCGGCGTCGCCTACACCGGGCAGTCGGCTCCGCAGACCGCGACCGGCATCGTCACGCTGCTGTGCTCGTCGATCGACATCACCAAGGATGCCGACCAGACGGTCGTCTACGACGGCACCGCCACGTTCACGATCACGGTCACCAACACCGGCGGCACCTCCCTCTCGAACGTGGCCGTCACCGATCCGGCCTCGACCGACTGCGCCAAGGTGATCGGCACGCTCGCTGCCGGCGCGTCGACCTCCTACACGTGCACCCAGAGCCACGTTCTCGCGGGCTTCACCAACACGGCGACGGCGTCGGGCAGCGACGGCAGCAACACCGTCTCCGACTCGGACTCGGCCGTCGTCCAGGTGTCGCGGCTGACCGTGGCCAAGACGCCCGCCGACCAGACCATCGCCAAGGGTTCGAGCGCGGCGTTCAGCATCACCGTGACCAACGCCGGTGAGGTCCCCCTCACCAACGTGGCGGTTGCCGACGCCGCGACCGACGCCTGCGCGAAGGCGAGCGCCGGCATCGTCGTCGCGCCGAGCCCCGCGGGCACGCTCGGCGTCGGCCAGTCGTCCACCTACTCCTGCACCGCCACCGACGTGCAGAGCGGCTTCACCAACGTGGCGAGCGCCAGCGCGTCCGATGGCACCAACACCCTCACGGCGTCGAGCTCGGCGGTGGTTCACGTGGCGTCGATCTCCATCACCAAGACACCCGACCCCCAGGTCGTGAAGAGCGGAGGCACCGCCACCTTCACGATCACGGTCACCAACGACGGCGAGGTGGCCCTCTCGAACGTGACGGTCACCGACGCCGCCACGGCGAGCTGCGACCGCGCCATCGGGTCGCTCGCCGCGGGGGCCTCGGCGCCGGCCTACACCTGCTCGCAGGCGGCCGTCACTGCCGACTTCACCAACTCCGCCACCGCGACCGGCTACTACGACGAGGCGCACACGGTGACAGCGACCGACACGGCGGCCGTCGAGGTCTCGAGCATCGCCATCACGAAGTCGCCGGCCCACCAGATCATCCCGAAGGGCGGCACCGCGACCTTCACCGTCACGGTCACGAACACGAGCGCAAGCGTCGGTCTCACCAACGTCGTGATCACCGACGCGATCGCACCGGGATGCGACGCCACGATCGCGTCGCTGGCACCCGGCGCGTCGCACCCCGTCACCTGCACGCTCGCCAACGTGTCGGAGACGACCACCAACATCGCGTCGGTGGCGGCGGCAGACGGCACCGGCACGCCGCTCACCGCGACCTCCGGTCCGGCCGTCGTCGACGTCTCCGCGCTGCGGGTCGACAAGACCCCGGCATCCCAGACCGTCGTGTCGGGCGGCACCGCGACGTTCACCGTCACGGTCACCAACACCGGCACGGTCGAGCTCACGAACATCGCGGTCACCGACGCCGTCGCGCCCGGCTGCCGCGCGTCGATCCCGACGCTCGCGGCCGGGGCGACGTCGTCACCCATCACCTGCGCGGTCGCCGGCGTCACCAGCGGCTTCACCAACGTCGCCGGAGCGTCCGGGAGCGACTCGACGCCGACCCCGGTGATCGGCTCGTCCGGTCCTGCGCTCGTGAAGGTGGCGAACGTGGCGATCGCGAAGACGCCTGAGCTCCAGAAGGTCACGCCGGGGCAGGTCGCGACGTTCACGATCACGGTCACCAACACGGGTGAGGTCGCGCTCACCGACGTCACGGTCGCCGACCCGATCTCGCCGGTGTGCGACCGGACGATCGGCTCACTTGCGGCCGGCGCCTCCGCCACCTACACCTGCACGACGGTCGTCAACGGTGACTTCGTGAACGTGGCCATCGTGTCGGCCACCGACGATGCGGAGCACACGATCACCGCCTCCGACACCGCCACGGTCGACGCGCTCCCGCTCATCGCCATCACCAAGTCGCCGAGCACCCCCGCGCTCAACCACGGCGGGGGGGTCACCTACACCTACACCGTCACGACCCCGGGCACCGAGCCGCTCGCCGGCGTCGTCGTCACCGACGACAAGTGCGCGCCCGTCACCCGCTCCGGCGGTGACACCGATGGCGACAACCTCCTCGACCCGGGCGAGACCTGGACGTTCACGTGCACGTCGACGCTCGCGGCGACGACCACGAACACCGCGACGGTCACCGGTACCGATGCCACCGGCAACGTGGCCTCGGCGACCGCGAAGGCGACGGTCACGGTGGTCACCCCGGCGCTGACCATCGACAAGACCGCCAACCCGACCTCGGTGAACCCTGGTGACACGGTCACCTACACCTACGTCGTCAGGAACACGGGCGACGATGCCCTCTCGAACGTCGTCGTCAACGACGACAAGTGCGCCCCGGTCACCTACCAGGGCGGCGACACCGATGGCGACGGCAAGCTCGACACCAACGAGGCATGGACCTACACGTGCTCGCAGGTGATCACCGCCGACAACCCCAGGCTCACCAACGTCGGCACCGTGACGGCGAAGGACCGCTTCGGCGACCTCGTCCAGGCGAGCGACACCGCGACCATCTCCGTCGTGCTGCCAGAGGTCATCGTGCGGCCGCCCGAGCTGCCGCGCACCGGAGCCCCGGTGCTGAAGTGGTCCGCCGTGGGGCTCGCACTGCTCCTCCTCGGCATCGCGCTGGCGCTCCTCGGCGGCCACCGTCCGGGCCGCTCGTCGTAGCGCTCCTCTTCGTGGGCGAAGTGAAGGGCTTGCGGTCCGGAAGCGACCGCAAGCCCCTCACGCGTGTCGCGCCCGTGCGCGCGCCAGCCGTCCGATCGCGGGCAACATGAGCGGATGCGCCGCCCCTCCCTGACGACCGTGGTGTCGATCGTCGTCGTCGCCGGCGCCGCGCTGTTCATCCTCCTGCAGCTCCAGCCCGGGCTGCTCGTGGCGTCGACCACGCCCGCCGGCGGCGACATGGGCGCGCACGTCTGGGGCCCGGCCTACATCCGCGATCACCTGCTGCCCCACGGCCGGATCTCGGGGTGGACGCCCGATTGGTATGCCGGCTTCCCCGCCTACCACTTCTACTTCCCGCTGCCGTTCCTGCTGATCGTGCTGCTCGACGTCGTGCTGCCCTATGGCGTCGCCTTCAAGCTCGTCACGGTGTCGGGCCTCGTCCTGCTGCCGCTCGCGGCGTGGACCTTCGGTCGGCTGCTGCGGCTCCCGTTCCCGACGCCCGAGATGCTGGCGGCCGCGACGATCCCCTTTGTCTTCGACCAGTTCCACACCATCTGGGGCGGCAACGCCGCGGCCACGCTCGCGGGTGAGTTCTCGTTCTCGATCGGGCTCGCCGTCGCCCTGGTGTTCCTCGGCGTGCTCAACCGCGCCCTCGAGACCGGACGGGGCCGTGCGCTCGCCGCCGGCCTCCTCGCCGTCACCGCGCTCTGCCACCTGCTGACCGCCGCCTTCGCCGCCGTGGGCGCGCTGGTGGTCCTCGCCGTGCGGCGACCCGACCGCCGGCGACTCGGGATCGCCGTCGTCATCGGCGTCCTCGGCGCCGGTCTCGTCGCCTTCTGGTTCCTCCCGTTCCTCGCGCGCATGCAGTACACGAACGACATGGGCTGGGAGCGCACCAACACCTACCTCGAGAACCTGGTGCCGTTCCTGCGCCACGACGACGCCGCGGCCGGGTACGTGGGCCACTGGAAGGTCGTGCTGCCGCTCGCGCTGGTCGGCGCGATCGTCGGGCTCGCGCGGCGCCGGCGGGGCGCGGCCGTCATCACGCTCGTCGCCGCGGCGATGGCGATCGGGTT
>DATAKR010000094.1:0-6923 GCA_036261495.1 Acidimicrobiales bacterium
GGATCCGATGCACGAGCCCGATCCGCCGGTGGCGCCGCCGTCGCCCGGCCCGGCACCCGACGCTGCGCCGCCGGCGTCGCCTCCGGAGATCGCCGCCGCCGCGCCCGGGCCGCCCGGCACGCCGGGGGCGCCCGGCCAGCCTCGAGTGCCGATGAGGATGCAGCCGGGGATGCCGCGCTTCGGCAGCGTCGGCATGCCGGTCGAGCGAACCGAGAACTTCCGCGCGTCGATGAAGCGCCTGCTCGGGATGCTGCGCCTCGAGCAGGTCCGAGTCGCCGGCGTCGTGCTCCTCGCGATCACGGCCACGACGCTCTACGTGCTCGGGCCCCGGATCCTCGGCCAAGCCACCGACATCATCTTCAAGGGGCTCCTGCACGGTGGGCCCAAGGCGATCGACTTCCACGCCCTCCATCGCACGCTCCTCGGCGTGACCGCGCTCTACGTCGGCGCCGCGTCGCTCCAGTACAGCCAGGCCTACATCCTCGCCGGCGTGGTGCAGCGGACCATGTACCGGTTGCGCGAGCAGGTCGAGGCCAAGCTCAACCGCCTCCCGCTGAAGTACGTCGACCAGCACTCCCGCGGCGATCTCCTCAGCCGCGTCACCAACGACATCGACAACCTGGCGCAGAGCCTCCAGCAGACGCTGAGCCAGATGCTGACGTCGACGCTCACGCTCGTCGGCGTCCTCACGATGATGTTCGTGGTCTCGTGGGTGCTGGCCCTCGTCGCGCTGGTGACCGTGCCGCTGTCGATCTTCACGATGCGGTTCATCGCCCGGCGATCGCGAAAGCGGTTCATGGAGCAGTGGATGCAGACGGGCCTGCTCAACGGCCTCGTCGAGGAGTCGTTCACCGGCCACGCCATCGTGAAGGCGTTCGGGCGCCAGCACGAGGTCGAGGAGCGGTTCCGCGAGACCAACGAGAAGCTCTACGACGCCAGCTTCGGGGCGCAGTTCATCTCCGGATCGATCCAGCCGTCGATGATGGTGATCGGCAACCTCAACTTCGTGTTCATCGCCATAATCGGCGGCATCAAGGTCGCGTCGGGCTCGATGACCCTCGGCGACGTGCAAGCGTTCATCCAGTACTCGCGCCAGTTCACCCAGCCGCTCACCCAGGTCGCGTCGATGATCAACGTCTTCCAGTCCGGCGTCGCGTCCGCCGAGCGGATCTTCGAGTTCCTCGACGCCGAGGAGCAGGTCCCCCAGCGCGACGACGTCGACCTGACCACCCCCGTGCGCGGCCGCGTCGAGTTCGACCACGTGTCGTTCTCCTACGACCCCACTCGACCCCTCATCAAGGACCTGTCGCTCGTGGCCGAGCCGGGCCGCACCGTCGCGATCGTCGGACCCACGGGCGCGGGCAAGACCACGCTCGTCAACCTGATCATGCGGTTCTACGAGATCGACGAGGGCCGCATCACCCTCGACGGCGTCGACATCTCCCACCTCTCACGCGCCGACCTGCGCTCCCAGATCGGCATGGTGCTGCAGGACACGTGGCTGTTCAGCGGCACCATCCGCGACAACATCGCCTACGGCAACCCGACGGCCACCGACGAGCAGATACGGGAGGCCGCCACGGCCACCTACGTCGACCGCTTCGTCCACTCGCTCCCCGACGGCTACGACACGCTGATCGACGACGAGGAGGGCTCGGTCAGTGCCGGCGAGAAGCAGCTCCTCACAATCGCCCGCGCCTTCCTCGCCGACCCGGCGATCCTCATCCTCGACGAGGCCACGAGCTCGGTCGACACCCGCACCGAGGTGCTCATCCAGCACGCCATGGCCGCGCTCCGGTCCCAGCGCACCAGCTTCGTCATCGCCCACCGGCTCTCGACGATCCGCGACGCCGACGTCATCCTCGTGATGGAGCACGGAGAGATCGTCGAGCAGGGCAACCACGAAGAGCTGCTCGCCGCGAACGGCGCCTACGCCCGTCTGTACAACGCCCAGTTCGCGGCGCCCGCAGCCGAGGTCGTGTAGCGGCGAGCCGGCTCAGCGGGCCCCCGCGGCGTCGACGGCGGCGCGGAGGATGCGGTCGACGAGCGAGCGCGACGCGGCGCCGAGCTCTGCCAGCACGGCGTCGGCGTCGAGCGCCGGCGAGGCGCCGAGTGCGTCGGTGACCCGCCGGCGCAGCTCGCGGATCGCCTCGGCGAGCGGCGGCGACGGTTCGGGAACACCCATCACCGCCCGCCAGGGGGCACCCGCATCGGCCTGCACGAGGACGCGCTCGACGCGATCGAGCACGGCGGCGTCGCCCGGCACGCGGTCGTCTCCGCCCGTGGCGATGGTCCCGACGACGGCCTCGGCCCACGACCAGAGGATCGTGAGCTCGTCGGCATCGAGCGGTGCCGGAGACGGAGCGTCCGGGGACGACGACGATGCGTCCGGGGACGACGGTGACGACGCCCCTCCGGCGACACCTCCGTGGTCGGGCTTCGGTGGCGCGGCGCGCAGCTGGTGCACACCTGCCACGTAGAGGTCGGTGGCATCGTCGGCCGGGGCGCGGCCATCGGCCGCGTACCTCGAGGAGCGTCCGACCACGGCCGTCAGCAGCACGCCCTGGGCGCCCTCCTCCAGGGGGATCTCACGGACCCCGCGGATCGGGTCCTTCCACATGGCCACGACCCTGCTCGGGGACGCGCCTCGCGGCCTCGATCTCGTCGCCATCCCGAGTGCGGTGAGCGTGAGGACCGCGGAGCCGGGGTCATCGGCGAGCACGCCGGCGTAGCGCGCCGTCCAGCGCGACGCCAGCTGTGGGCCGTCGAGGAGCAGCGTCATCACCAACGTGGGCCCCACCGAGCGCAGCAGCTCGGCGACGCCGTCGAGGCGGGCCAGGTCCTCGCAGACGACCGCGGCCAGCGTCACGCCGGCGCCGAGCTCGAGGAAGTGCACCGAGCGGGCGGGCACGTCCATCGCCTCCCACCAGCGAACGCCGGGATGCAGCGCGCCGGCGATGTTGTACTGCTCGATCTGGGCCCCGTCGAGGAACCAGCGGTGGTGCTTGTTCTGCCGGTAGTGCCACCACCGGTCGCCGAGGAGCACCCCGATGTGGACGCCGTTGCCCGGAAACCGGTCGGGCCGCGACGCCACGGCGCGGATGCCGGCGACGAGCAGCGCGACGCCCCGACGGGCCAGCCGCGACTCCAGGGCGGGAACCTCGCGCTCGTCGACGCACCCCTCGGGGAGCACGACGGCATCGACGGTGTCGACCTCGTCGAGGGCGGCGTCGAGCAGACGATCGAGGAGGTCGAGGTCGAGCGGCTCGGAGGGCTCGTAGCGGAAGAAGCCGAAGGGCTCGCGCTCGGGCCGCCGAACCGACCCCGGCACCGGCATGAAATCGGCCTCGCGGATGCGCAGCGGCCACGGAAGGAGGAGGACGTTGGCGTGCCGCGCCCCCGGTTCGGTGCCGGGCCGCCGGACCGGTGCACGGTGCCAAACCGCCGAGACGCCGTCGGTCGTCGCGCAGGAGTAGCGCGACAGCGACCGGTGGGTCATGCCCACCGGCGTCGTCCTCGCCTTGGGAAGGTGGGCGACGCGGTCGGCCGGCAGGCGGGCCATCGAGCCGGTGCGGGCGAGCAACTCGAAGGCACGCGCCGTGTGGCTGCCCGCGGTGCGCGGGCGCCGGCGGCCGGCGACCGCACCCGCGGCCGCTTCGTCGGCGATGGCGTGGAGCGTGAGCACGGCGTCGCACACCGCCCAGGGTCGCCCGCAGGCGAGGTCGGCGACCGCGGTGTCGAGGTGCTCCATGACGGTGCGCCAGAGGCGCTCGATCACCGCCGGCACGGCCCCGTCTTCCGAGTCGACGGCGGTGCACCACTCGTCGGCGGCGCGGCCCACCACCTCCGCGAACGGCGCGTCGCGCTCCGGCGGCGGCCAGCTCTCCCCCGGCGGCGGTGAGACGACGAACCGGAACGCCTGCGAGCGCTCGAGGAGGACGGTCGTGAGCGCGGCGACGTCGGGCGGCCACGCCAGCAGGTCGTCGGACACCCGGCCGTCGGTGAGCCACTCCCACAGCTGGCCGATGGTGAGCCCGCGGGCCGGTGCCGCGGCGACCGGGCGGGAAGGCCGCGTCACGAGTTCCAGCCTCGCGCGTTCCTGAGGCGGATCCCGCTGGCGTGCAGCGTCGTGTCCCACACGCCACGGAGCGGCGTGAGATCGGACATGATCCGCAGCTCGACGTCCTGGGCGGCGAGCGCACCCAGCAGATCGTCGTACCGGTCGACGGCGATGGGCGTGACCGGGTCGCGCGACACCCACATCCAGGTGTCGTCGAGGGCGGTGAACGTGTCGGGCGGCAGCTCGTAACGGAAGATCGACGCGGTCTGGAGGCGGCGCATCCAGTCCCACTCGACATGGGCGATCATCCGGCACGTCCGCGTACCCCACCACCGCTCGCGGTCCTCGGCCGTCGTCGCCTCCGTCGGCCACAGCAGGATCCGCGGGCAGTCGCGGGGGAAGAGGTAGGTCGCCTGGCGGTCCTCGTCGACGGCCCACACGAGCGGCCCGTTGAGCCACCCCTTGCCGGGGCCACGCTCCGACGGGACGCGCACCGGCTGGGGCGAGAACACGCGGATCGCCGGGTCGTCGCTGAAGTGGAACAGGCGCGGTCGAGGCACGGCGGCGACCATGCGCACGAGTGTGACGCGCCGGCCTCGTGTTCGCGGCATGCTGCGTCGGTGAACCGGATCGACATCGAGGTGAAGCTCAGCCGCGATCGGGCGTGGTTGCTCGAGACGCTCTCGGCGATGAGCGACGACGAGCTCTACGCGCCGCGCACCGTCAGCGAGCACGATCCGTCGAAGACCTGGTCGTTCGCCGACCACTTCGTGCACACCACGTTGATCGAGCGCAACTGGAACGAGATGATCCGCCGCCACCTCGCCGGCGGGCGGGGGATGACACTCGGCACGAACCGCGACGGCACCCGCCAGTCGCGCGAGGAGGTCATGGCGGGCATCCACCGGTGGACGGAGGAGTGGGCCGACGAGCACCGCGGCAAGCCACTCGACGAGCTGGTGCGGATCGGGCTGGCCGTGCGGGCCGACACGCTGCAGCTGCTCGCGTCGCTCGACGACGACGCGCTGGCTTCGCAGGTTCCCGGCGCGCCGTGGGCCGACGGCACCGTCGGCGGCATCCTGGCCGCGAACGCCGACCACGGCCGCACGCACTTCAAGTGGGCCAAGGAGGGAACGGCGGCGGAGTGAACGGCGGCGGAGTGAACGGCGGAGCGTGAACGCTCGGGCGACCCGCTCCGGGTGGGACCATCCGCCTCAGTCGTTCACGGCCGGCGACCGTCGCACGACGCGCCGGGGGCGCTGGATGCCGACGATCACGTCGAGGAGCCGGTACGCCGCGAGGAACACGAACGCCGCGACCTGCAGGAGTGCGCTCCACTCCACCGCGAGGTTCGTGCGGTCGGTGCCCGCCGTGAGCACGTGGACGGTCGCCGACGCGAACACGGCGAAGCTCGTGAGGTGGATCGCCCTCCACAGGCGGCGGGGCAGGCGGTTCATGACGAGCGAGGTCACCTCGATGACGGCGAGGAGGTACAGCGCGACCACGCCCCACGACACCGGGCCCGGTCGCCACGGGGAGCGAAGCGGGACGAGAGCGGCGACGAGCGGGATGTGCGGCGCGGTGAAGTCGAGCTCGAGGGCGAGCACATGGAGGACGACGAAGGCGAGCGCCGTCCCGCTCAGGTGGCGGTGGAGGTCGAGCAGCCAGGCCGCGGTCACGCGACGCCGCGCCGCCCGACCGGTCATCGCCAGGCCCCACAGCACCGAGAGCGCCGCGAGCCACCAGGCGACGAGCCCGGTGGACCGGGCGATCAACCAGAAGACCGTGTTCAGATCGTGGTGCACGCGACGAACGCCTCCATGCCCGCGCCGGCGACGAGATCGCCCTGGTCGGTGACGACGAGCCCGGTGAGCCCCGCGGATTCGAGCACCCCGAGCGCTCGGCTCGGGCCCGCGAGGTAGGCGGCCTTGGCGAACACCTCGGCCCATGAAGCCTCGCCGCCGACGACCGTGACCGAGCGGATGCCGGTCACCGCCGGGGTGCCCGTCGCCGGGTCGATGAGGTGGTGGTACGACTGCCCGCGGCGACGCCACGATCGCAACACCGGCGTGGTGGTCACGACGGCCCCGGCTGCGAGCCGCACCCGGGCCACCTCGCGCTCCGGGGGCCCCGGATCGTCGACCGCGACGACCCATCCTTCCTCCGATGGCGCGTCGCCCGCGACCCGCACGTCGCCGCCGAGGTTGACGCAGGCCCCGCACGCGCCGAGGCGCAAGGCCTCGGCGACGACGAGGTCGGCGGCCAGCCCCTTGCCGATGCCACCGGGGTCGATGCCCACGCCGCGAGGAAGCCGCACGGTTCGGGACGCCGGCCACAGATCGATGCCGCCACAGCCAGGGGTGCGGCGGCCCAGGTCGCCCCGCGTGCCCACCGCGGGGCCGGCCTCGCGTCGCACCGCCGAGAACGTGCGGTCGTAGCCGGCGTCGACGAGGGCGCCCAGCACCGTCGGATCGAACCGGCCGCCGGTGGCATGCCAAGCCGCGACGGCGCGCGCGACGAGATCGAAGGTGTCGGCCGGCAGCACGACGGGCGCCCCTGCCGCGCCGTTGAGCCTGCTGATGTCGCTCGCCGGGCGGAAGCGGCTCCACCGGCGGTCGAGCCGGCGCACCATCTGACACACCGCCGGGAGGACGGCGGGCGGGGCGTCGACCACCACGACGTGCACGTCGGTGCCCATCGCCCGGAGGCGGGCGTCAGCAGCGAGAGCCACAGCTGCGGGTGATCGGCGACGTGGTCGTCGTCGTCGGCGGCTCGGTGGTGGTCGTGGACGACGTCGTGGTCGTCGTGTCCTCGGTGGTCGTCGAGGACTCCTCCGCGGCGAGGTCGGTGCCTTCGTCGTCGT
>DATAKR010000095.1:0-7012 GCA_036261495.1 Acidimicrobiales bacterium
CGGGGATGCGGCGGCCGGGCTGGGGGCCGGGGCGGCGCCGGTGGCGGCGACGCTCGTGGCCGCCGGCGCCACGCTCACCGTCGTGAGGGCGACCATGCCCGCGAGCAGGGCGATCGACGCGTCCGCCCAGCCGAGGAGGCCGACGGGTCGCGACACGCGGCCCCGCCGCACGGGCATCTCGACGAGCGCGTACGACGCCGCCGCGACCACCAACGTGATCGAGCCGCGGAGGGCGAGCAGCGGCAGCGGGTCGAGGTGGGTCCGCCGGGGCGTGAGCCACACGAAGATCGGCCAGTGGAACACGTAGACGCCGTAGGAGATGCGGCCGAGGGCGACGAGCGCGGGGGCGGCGAGTGCGCGCGCGAGGAACCGGCCCTGCACCGCAGCGGCGACGACGATCGCCGACAGGAGCGCGGCGCCGAGGAACCCGCCGCGGTAGAGCGCGTCGGCGCTCTCGCGAAGGTGCAGGACGAGCAGGGCGAGCGCTGCGAGGGCCGCGATGCCGGCCACGTCGAGCGCGATGGCCGCGGCGGCGCCGGCACGCCGGAGGCCGGCGCGTCCGACGAGGACGAGCGCGAGCAGCGCACCGACCGCGGGCTCGGCGACGCGGGTGTCGGTGCCGTAGTACGAGCGCAGGGCGCCGGCGCCGGCCGGATGGAACCGGATGCACAGCGCGGTGGACGCGGCGACCACGCCGGCGAGCACCAGGCCGAGCAGCCCGCGGCGCGTCCGCTCCCCGCGTCCGAGGGCGGCCACGACCACGAGCGGCACCACGACGTAGAACTGCTCCTCGATGGCGAGAGACCACATGTGCTGGAACGGTGACGGCCGCGAGAACAGGTCGCCGTAGGAGTGGTGGGCGAGCACGAACCGCCAGTTGGCGACCCACCCCAGCGCGGCGGCCGCGTCGGCCACCAGGCTCCGCGACCGGTCGCCGGTGAGCAGCGAGACGACGAGCACCCCCGCGGTGACCAGCAGCACGGCGGGAACGAGGCGGCGGGCGCGCCGGCCCCAGAACGCGACCAGGTCGATCCGCCCCGCCAGCTCGCGCTCCCGCAGCATGAGCCCCACGATGAGGAACCCGGAGAGCACGAAGAACGCCGTCACCCCGAGGTAGCCGCCGGGCGCCCACGACGGGCGCGAGTGGTAGACGAGGACCGCGGCGACGGCCAGCCCCCGGAGTCCGTCGAGGGCCGGCAGGTAGGGGAGGCGAAGTTCGCGCTGCTCCTGCGTGGGAACACGTTCGACGCCCACCCGTCGGGTCCCTGCTC
Organism: Acidimicrobiales bacterium; assembly: GCA_036261495.1. Taxonomy (GTDB): domain Bacteria; phylum Actinomycetota; class Acidimicrobiia; order Acidimicrobiales; family CADCTF01; genus DATAKR01. The sequence goes on from DATAKR010000095.1 coordinate 1,272, forward strand.
CGGGCGATGTGTACCGTCGGGACCCCCGGCGTGGGCCGGTACGACAGGGAGGTCGGATCGTGGCGGGCAGGCTCGGCACTGAGGAGGCGGTGGAGCACGTCGACGTGCTGGTCGTCGGCGCCGGGATCTCCGGCATCGGCGCCGCCTACCACCTCGCCCACGATCGGCCGGGAACGTCGTTCCTCGTGCTCGATGCTCTTGACACGTTCGGCGGCACGTGGTGGACCCACAAGTACCCCGGCGTCCGCTCCGACAGCGACCTCTTCACGTTCGGCTACCGGTTCAAGCCGTGGCGAGGCGCCCCGCTCGCCTCGGCGGAGGAGATCCTGAAGTACCTCGGCGAGGTGATCGACGAGAACCAGCTCGCCCCTCACATCCGATACCGCCACCGCATCGTCTCGGCCCGCTGGTCGACCGACCACCGGCAATGGACGGTGGAGGCCGTACGCACCGACACCGACGAGCGCCTCACACTGACCGCGGGCTTCCTGTGGATGTGCCAGGGCTACTACCGCCACGCGGAGGGCTACACGCCGGAGTGGGACGGCATGGAGCGCTTCGAAGGGCGCGTGGTCCATCCCCAGACGTGGCCCGACGATCTCGACTACGAGGGCCAGCGGGTCGTGGTGATCGGATCGGGCGCGACGGCGGCGACGCTCATCCCCGCCATCGCCGACCGGTGCGAGCACGTCACGATGCTGCAGCGATCGCCCACGTTCTTCTTCGTGCGGCCCAACAGCAACGAGCTCGCCGACACGCTCCGCGCACTCGACATCCCCGAGGAGTGGACCCACGAGATCGTGCGGCGCAAGATCCTGCAGGACCAGGACGCGGTCACCAAGATGTCGTTCGAGTCGCCCGAGGTGCTGCGGCAGTTCCTGATCGACACCATCACGCCGCTCCTCCCCGAGGGGTTCGACGTCGACCGCCACTTCAACCCGCGCTACCGGCCGTGGCAGCAGCGCATCGCCGTGCTCCCCGACGGCGACCTGTTCACCGCCGTGCGCAACGGCAAGGCGTCGGTGGTCACCGACGAGATCGTCTCCTTCACGGAGACGGGGATCCTGCTCGCCTCGGGCGACATCCTCGAGGCCGACATCGTCATCACCGCCACCGGGTTCGACCTCAGCGTGCTCGGCGGCGTCGACTTCGAGGTCGACGGGCGTGAGGTCGACTTCGCCGACACCGTCACCTACCGGGGCATCATGTTCACCGGCGTGCCGAACCTCGCCTACGTGTTCGGCTACTTCCGGGCCAGCTGGACGTTGCGCGCCGACCTCATCAGCGACTTCGTGCTGCGGCTCCTCGCCCACATGGACGACGCCGGCGCAACGATGGTCGTGCCCGCGTTGCGCGACGACGAAGCCGGCATGGCGCTCGGGCCGTGGGTCGACCCCGACAACTTCAACCCGGGCTACCTCACCCGCTCGATGCACCTCATGCCGAAGCAGGGCGACCACGACCCGTGGCGGCTGCTGCACGACTACTCGGCCGAGAAGCAGATCCTGCCGAACGTCGACCTCGACGACGGCGCCCTCGTCTTCAAGTGAACGGCGCGGTGCCGAACACCGTCGACTTCGCCTTGCGCCCTCGGAGCGGTCTCGTCGCCGCCCTGATCCTCGCGGCCGTCGGGCTGCCGATCGGTCTCTTCAAGCTCGAGTACGACGCCGCGCTCTTCGACGGGCGCGTGCTGCTGATCGCGTTGTACGCGCTCGTGGTCGTCCCGATCGTGCTCACCGTGCGGATCGTCGTCGGCGAGAGTCGGGCGTGGCGGCGGATCGGGAGGCGGCCGACGACCGCCGTCGCCCTCGACGCGCTCGCGCACGTGTCGCTGCGCCGTGGGCTCGGACCGGGGCAGCGGGTGCCGACGGTGCGCTTGCGGGTCGTCGACCGCGACGGGAACCGCCTCGAGATGACCCCGTCGCTCTGGACCGGCGGCGCCCGACGCCTCCTCGCCACGATCGACGCCGCGGCGAGGGCGCAGGGTCTCGAGGTGGACGACACGACGCGGGCGCACCTCGCCGCCGCCTCGTCGGGTGCGACGACGGGCGTGCCGGCGTGGGCGTATCGCGCGCCGCTCCGGCTCACCGTCGACGTGCTGCCCGGAGGATTCACCTCCCCCCGCCAGCGCGTCGCTCCGCGCGCCACCTTGGTCGTGTCGGTCGCCGTGCTCGTCGTGGCCATCCCGACGGTCCTGTTCGCGACCGCGAAGGGCACCGCCGCGATCCGATCGTCTCGGTGCGCGTCGGAGCGGGCGGCATGGACGGCCGCGCCCGACGTCGAGACTCCGGCCGTCGACCTGCAAGCGTGGGCCGGCGGCGTGGCGATGGCGCCGATCGGCGACGCCACGCACTCCTTCTACTCGCTCGCCACCGACGACATCGCCGGCCCGGGCAACACCGCGGCAGTGCGTCAGGACTCGGGCGCGCTGAAGGGGGGCGCGAACGTCGTGTGGCGCTCCGGCGGCAAGGAGCTCGCCGAAGTGCACTACGAGCTGTTCGCGAGCGCCGCCGACGCCATGCGGTTCCAGCACGACTGGGGCGAGGATCACTGCCACAGCGGCGACGTCACCTTCGCGGTGCGCGCCGTCGCCGGCGCCGTCGGTTTCCGGTGCACCTGCGGGCGGAGCGTGCGCGTCGATCGCGTCGGGTTCGTGCAGGGGCCGGTGCGGTTCCAGGTGATCGTGTTCGGCCTCACGCCCAGGAGCGACCACTCGCGCGCGCTGACGCTGGCCACCGAGGCGCACGCCGCCGCGGTCGGCGCCGCGCCTCGCCTCGCCGGCTGAGCGCGGTCAGCCCCGCCGCAGGCGGTCGATCTGGCGGCGGTCCCGCTTGGTCGGCCGGCCCGTCGACGGGTCGCGGAAGGAGAACGGCGCCGTCTGCTCGCGCGGCGGTGGCGGCGGGCTGTGATCGACGACGCACGTCGCGGCGAGCGGCGCGCTCACGCGCTTGTCGATCACCTCGACGACCTCGAGCACGCGATCGCGGCCGGCGACGCGCGCGCTCACACGATCGCCCACCTTGACCGTCGTCGCCGGCTTCGCGGCCACGCGGTTGACCTTCACGTGGCCGGCGCGGCAGGCGTCGGTGGCCTGCGAGCGCGTCTTGAAGAGCCGGACGGCCCAGAGCCAGCGGTCGACGCGCGTCGAGTCCATCGCGCCATCGTCGCGCGCCGCGCGCCGGAGGTCCTGCGCGCTCGGGTCGTTCGCTCCTGCTACGGCGGGGGGTATCGGCGTCACCGTTGGACCGTGAGCGCACGCATCTTGATCCTCGGCGCCGGCACCGGCGGCACGCTCTCCGCCAACCGCCTGCGGCGCATGCTGCCCGACGACATCTCCATCACCGTGGTCGACCAGGACGGCCGCCACGTCTACCAGCCGGGCCTCCTGTTCGTGCCGTTCGGCCTCGCCCACCCGGAGGACATCGTCCGGCCCCGCGACCGCCAGCTGCACGCCGGCATCGCCTACCACCAGAGCGCCATCGACTCGGTCGACGTCGAAGCCCAGACCGTGGCCCTCGCCGACGGCACCTCGCTCGCCTACGACGTGCTCGTCGTCGCAACCGGCGCCACCCTGATGCCCGAGGAGACGGAGGGCCTCACCGGGCCGGGATGGCACGAGACGACCCACACCTTCTACGACCTCCCGGGTGCGGTCGCCCTCGAGGCCGCGCTGACGAAGTTCGAGGGCGGACGGCTGGTCGTCAACGTCGTCGACATGCCGATCAAGTGCCCGGTCGCGCCGCTCGAGTTCTGCTTCCTCGCCGACTGGTACTTCACGAAGGAACGCAAGATGCGCGACCGCGTCGAGATCGTCTACGCGACACCACTCGACAGCGCGTTCACGAAGGCGAGCTGCTCGAAGCTGCTCGGCGGCATGCTCGACGACAAGCGGGTGGGGCTCGTCACCGAGTTCAACACCGGTGAGGTCGATGGCGCCGCCGGGAAGCTCGTCGGCTTCGACGGCCGCGAGGTCGACTTCGACCTCGCGGTCCTGATCCCCCTGCACGGTGGCGCCCCCTACGTGGGCCGCTCGCCGGGGCTCGGCGACGAGCTCAACTTCGTGCCGACCGACGACCACACGCTGCAGTCGAAGGTGAAGCCCAACATCTTCGTGATCGGCGACGCCGCCAACGTGCCGGCGTCGAAGGCCGGGTCCGTCACCCACTTCGAGGGCGAGATCCTCGTCGAGAACGTGCGCCGCTTCCTCGCCGGCGAGGAGCTCGAGGCCGGCTTCGACGGCCACGCCAACTGCTTCATCGAGACCGGCTTCGGCAAGGCGCTGCTGATCGACTTCAACTACGAGACCGAACCGCTCCCCGGTCACTACCCGACCGAGGTGGGGCTGCCGCTGCTCAAGGAGTCGCGGCTCAACCACCTCGGGAAGCTGATGTTCCAGTGGTTCTACTGGCACGGCCTGCTCCCGGGCCGCGACATCCCCGGCCTGCACCCCGACATGCCGCGCGCCGGAAAGAAGCAGGTCGCATGACGCCGTCCCGAGCATCGAACGTCGAGGAGGAGCAATGAGCACCAAGACCATCGCCGGCACGCCGGTCGACGTCAACGCCGAAGGGTTCTTCGAGCATCCCGAGCAGTGGACCGAGGAGATGGCGCCTGAGATCGCCAAGGAGGACGGCATCGAGGTGCTCACCGAGGACCACTGGACGGTGATCCGCTTCATGCGCAAGGAGTACTTCGACAAGGGGACCGGGCCCACCGTCCGGGTGCTCGGCAAGACGTCGGGCGTGACGGTGAAGGAGCTGTACCAGCTGTTCCCGAAGGGCCCCGCCAAGGAGGCGGCCCGCATCGCCGGCATCCCGAAGCCTCGCGGATGCATCTGAGCCGAGAGAGGAACGTGCAGAGATGAGTGACCTGCTGCAGCCGCCGCGGACCATCGAGAAGGTGTCGATCGTCGTCTCGAAGGGCGGATTGGAGAACATCTACACCGGCTTCCTGCTCGGCAGCGGAGCCCGCGCCGAGGGGATCGAGGCGAACATCTTCTTCACCTTCTTCGGGCTCGAGGCGATCCACAAGAAGCTCAGCAAGAAGATCCGCGTCGCCGCGGTCGGCAATCCCGGCCTCCGCCTCCCGACGGGACAGCGGCTGCCGTCGATCGTCGGCATGATCCCCGGCGTCGAGTGGGCGCTCGCGAAGTACTTCGCGCGCGGGATGGCGAAGCTCGACGTGCCGACCGTGCCCGAGTACATCGAGTTCCTGAGCGACACCGGCGCGGGCCTCTACGCCTGCAAGATGGCTTCGGAGATGTTCGGCTACACCAAGGACGACTTCCTGCCCCAGGTGAAGGACATCATCACCGTCGGCGAGTTCTACGGCATCGCCACCGGGGGCGACATCATCTTCACGTGACGGATGGCCGGAGGGCGCCTCGTCGGTAGGCTGCTCGGCTCCGCATGACCGTCTGGGCCGCCCTCCTCGTCGCCGCATCCGGCCTCGTCGCCGGCGCGCTCAACGCGGTCGCCGGCGGCGGCACCCTCGTCGCCTTCCCGGCCCTTCTCGCCACCGGCATGTCGGCGCGGATGGCGAACATCGTGTCGACCATCGGCCTCGTCCCCGGGTACGCGGGCGGGTCGGTCGCCTACCGGCGCGAGCTCGAAGGGCAGGGGTCGCGCGTCCGCGCCCTCGCCGTCACGAGCGTCCTGGGCGGCATCGCCGGGGCGGTGGTGCTCCTCGTGGCGCCGGCCGACTCGTTCCGCGTGATCGTCCCCTACCTGATCCTCGGATCC
>DATAKR010000111.1:0-8410 GCA_036261495.1 Acidimicrobiales bacterium
AAGCGCTCGTCGACATCGACGTCGACGTCCACCAGGTCGTCGTCGCGCCCGACGGATCGCTCCTCCTCGCCACCGGCGCCGCCGGGTTCGGCCGGTCGACGGATCGCGGTGCGACGTGGGCCTCGACGCCGACGGGCTGCACGGGTCGTACTGCCGCGCGGTCGCGGTCGCCGGCGACACGGTGCTGCTCACCGCGTCGCGCGGCCCGCACGGATCGCGCGGCGCGGTCTACCGCCGGTCGCTCGGTGCGTCGGGGGCGTGGGAGGCGGTCACCGACGAGGTCGACGGCAACATCGACACGTTCTGGCTCGACGCGCGCGACGACGCCGCCGCATTCGTCACCGAGGCCGGCGAGCGGTGGGAGAGCGGCGACGCCGGCCGCACGTGGTCGCTCGCCGGCCGCGTCGCGGGCACGCCTCGCGCCGTCGCGATCGCCTGACACCGCGTCGCTGCGGCGGCGCCTGCGATTCAGGCCGCCGGCAAGGTGGCGTTGGCGAGGGTCGCGAGCTCGTCGCGCTCGGTCTCGTCGAGGATCTCGAACGCGGCCGCGATCCCGCGGTTGGTGGCCGCTTCCGCCTGGTCCCACACCGGCTTCTTGGCCGGATCGGCGGTGAGCTCGCCCCAGCCGTAGATCTTGGCCATGTAGGGCGCGCTGATCGCCACCGCCTCCGTCGGGCGGAGGCCGGCGGCCAGGACGGCGCCGGCGTGGATGGCGCCGCGCAGCTCGCGGAGGCCGTTGAGGTAGTGCAGGACGTGGGCCTTCGGCGAGGTCGGGACGTCGAGGAGGCGCCAGCCGGCGAACAGCGGCGCGCCGGCGAAGTCGGCGCCCTCGGCCACGCGGCCGGCGAGCTCGGCGAGCCGGTCGTAGTCGACCCCGTCCGGCCAGGTCGCCTCGGCCCACTTGTGGCCGGCGATGGCGAACTCCTCGGCGGCGCTGAACGGCGGCATCACCTCGCGCCCCGCGTCCCACGCCTTGCGGATCACCTCCGGCGACCAGAACACGAAGGCGGCGGCGACGACGTCGGCCGATGTGTCGCCGAGAACGCCGCCGCGACCGACGACGTAGAAGTCGAGGCCACTGAACCCGAGGTCGCCGCCGTGGGCGAAGGTCGAGGGGTTCGTCATGAAGCCGGTGCCGGCCTGCACGATGGCCTGCGCCGTCGCCGCAGCCGTCTCTTCGGGGGTCATGGCTGGCAGACTAGGTGGAACGTCGTGAGCCGGCGTCACAGGGGGAGCACACGTGGATCCGACCTACAGCCCGGAAGCCGAGGAGTACCGAGAGAAGGTGCGGGCGTTCCTCGCCGAGCACCTGCCGCCGAACTGGAGCGGCATCGGCGGCCTGCCCGCGGAGCAGCGGGGACCGTGGCTCGACGACTGGCGGCGAACCCTCGCCGACGCAGGGATGCTCGCGGTGGCCTGGCCCAAGGAGTACGGCGGCGCCGGGCTCACGCCCCTCGAGCAGGTGATCCTCGCCGAGGAGTTCGCCAAGGCCGACGTCCCGAGCCAGGGCGGCAACGACGGGTTCGGCATCGGCATGGTCGGGCCTACGATCATCGTCCGCGGCACCGAGGAGCAGAAGCGCCACTTCCTGCCGCGGATCATCTCCGGCGAGGACCGCTGGTGCCAGGGCTACAGCGAGCCCGACGCCGGCTCCGACCTCGCCAACCTCGGGACGCGCGCCGTGCTCGACGGCGACGAGTGGATCATCAACGGCCAGAAGATCTGGACCTCCGGCGCCCACACCGCCAACTGGATCTTCCTGCTCGCCCGCACCGATCCCGACGCGCCCAAGCACAAGGGGATCACGTTCCTGCTCGTACCCATGGAGCAGGCGGGCGTCGAGGTCCGACCGATCCGCGAGATGACCGGCGAAGCCCTCTTCAACGAGGTGTTCTTCACCGACGCCCGCACGCCCCGCCAGAACGTGATCGGCGAGGTGAACGAGGGCTGGGCGGTCGCCAACACGCTGCTCGGCTTCGAGCGCGGCGGCCGGTCGACGGTGCTCTCCATCGGGTACCGCCGCGAGCTCGATCAGATCGTCGAGCTGGCCCGGGCGCGTGGCAAGACGAAGGATCCGCTGATCCGCCAACGGCTGGCGTGGGCGCACTCGCAGGTGGAGATCCTGCGCTACCTGGGCATGCGGTCGCTCACCACCGCCCTGAAGGGCGCCACGCCCGGGCCCGAGGCGTCGATCGTCAAGCTGTTCTGGAGCGAGTACCACAAGCTCGTCACGGAGCTCGCGCTCGACATCCTCGGTGCCGAGGCGATGACCCCCTCGGGCGACGCCGCGGGCGCGTCGATCCAGGCGTTCAGTGGCGGTGACCTCACCTCGGCGGCGGCGGTGCGCACCTTCCTCGGCGCCCGCCCCGGCACCATCTACGCGGGCACGTCGCAGGTGCAGCGCAACATCCTGGGCGAGCGGGTGCTCGGCCTCCCGAAGGAGCCGCGGGCCGACACCGGGCCGTGGAAGGAGATCGGCAAGCGGCCGACCTGATCGACCCCGACCGACCCGATCGACCAGATCGACCCGATCGACCGGAAGCGGTGTGCATCGGGTCTTGGGGCATGGTCCGTCCGGACGTCGACGATGACCAGGGTGGATCATTCCCTCGGCGCGCGCCGAGGTGCATCCTTTCCAGCATGGCGGACGATGCAGGGATCGTGCTGGTCGTCGAGAGCGACATCTCGGTCGCCGAGCACCATTCGTCGACGCTCGGGTCGGCGGGGTTCGACGCCGTCATCGTGCGGCGCGGCGACGACGCGCTCGACATGGTGCACCGGCGCGACGACGTGCGGGCCGTGGTGACGGGGATGGTGCTGAGAGGTCTCGACGGCCTCTCGCTCGCCACGGCGATCCGGGCGTCGGCTGGGCGCCCGTCGGACCTTCCCGTGGTGGTGTGCTCACGCGTGGGCGGCGCGCTCACGCGCCGGCGGGCGCTGCAGGTCGGCGTCGACGAGTTCGTCCCGGCCGAGGCCATCGACGACGTGGCGCCCCGGGTTCTCGACCTCGTCGCCCTGTCAGCCGACGAGCGCCGCTCGCGCCGGGTGCACCGTGCGCTCGATTCGGCCTCGCGCTAGCCCGAGGTCGCGGTCGTCGAGGTGGTGGCCGGAGACGCCGCGCCGCCGATCGTGAACTGGGCGGTGGCCGCCACGTCCGTGACGTTGCCGCTGGCGTCCTTCGTCCGGCCCTTGAGCTGCAAGGTGTAGGCACCCGCCGGCGGGTTGTCGATCTCGAAGCGGAGCACCTGATCCTTCTCGTGGATCGGGTTCTGCACGTACGCGCCCCCCCACGTCCAGTCCTCGGCCGCGGACGTGTTGCCGTCGGGCCGGACGAGTGTGAGGCTCTGGCCACCGAGCCAGCCGTACCAGGTCGGGTCGGCGTCGAGGTTGGTGGTGAGGTCGAGGGTGAGCTTCTTCTTGTCGCGCTCGCGGTGGACCGGGAAGTCGGCGCGCACGACCGCCTTGGTGACCGTGACGGTCACCCCGCCACCGGACACCGAGGTCGAGATCGGGAGCACGACGGGATCGAGGAGCACGGTGGTGGGACTCGAGCCGGTCGGGCAGAGGGGGATGACGGCCTGGTGGTGGGCGGCGTCACCGATGCGGAGCACGGCGTTCGCCAGCGAGAACTTGTCGTCGACGTTGAACTTGAACACGCTCTCGAGCGTCTGCTTGCCCGGCACGCCGCTCTCGTCGGCCGAACCGTCGTAGAACTTCTTGTTCGACTCGATCGTGCCCTGGCTCGGGCAGTACCCGTCGCGGTCGGTGAGGTTCTGACAGGTGAAGGCGATCTCGAACACGCCGCGCTGCGGGTTGTTCTTGTCGGTGAGCACGTGGGTCTTGCCGAGGGTGACCTTGTACTCGGCGTAGTAGAAGGACGAGTTCACCTCGCTCGAGTCGCTGAGCACCTGGCCGGCTTCGGTGGTCTCGGTGACGTCGGGGGCCGGCGCCGGCCGGGCCTGCGCCTGCTCGACCTGCTGGGAGATCTGCTGGTCCTGCTTCTGCAGGGCGGCGAGCTGCTGCTTGAGCTTGGCCAGCTGGGCGTTGTCCTGCGACGCGCTGCCGCTGCATGCGGCGGCGGCGAGGGCGACGACGACGACGAGGAGCAGGACGCGTGCGCGGGCCATACGTTCACGTGAGGCTACGGGTGGACCGCTCGGTCCGGGATGGCCGGAGGTGCAGCGCAATGTCCCTCCGGTGCAACCCGATCGGGCAGCCGAACGTGCCCTTCGTCCTTCCCTTCCGGCGCCTCCGGTTCGCGCCGCCGCCCCATACCCTGCGGCTCGATGCCGGTCTCCGTCGCACTCGAGCCGTCTTCGCTTCGCGCCCGTCCCGGTGTGGCCGAGGTGTGCACCGTCACGGTCCGCAACACCGGCGCGACCGTCGAGGAGTTCGCGCTGTCTGTCGTCGGGCAGGCCGGGGGGTGGGCGGTCGTCGATCCCATGCACCTCCGCCTGTTCCCCGGCGACTCGGGCACGGCCACGGTGCGGTTCACCGCCCCGCAGGACGCGTCGGTGCTCACCGGCGCCGTCCCCTTCGGCGTCCGCGTCGTGCCCGCCACCGACGCCGACGGAGCGGTGGTCGAGGAGGGCGTGGTCGAGGTCGAGGCCTTCACGACCCTCAGCGCGACCATTGCGCCGCGCAACATCGAGGGCAAGAGCGGGGCCCACCGGGTGACGGTCACCAACGGCGGCAACGCACCGATCGAGGCGACGATCGCGTTCGAAGATCCCGACGAGCGCGTCGCCGTCGACGTCAACCCAGCCCGGCTCCAGGTGCCGCCGGGCGGGTCGGCGGTGGCCACGGTGAAGGTGCGGCCCCGGGCCGGGGCGCCGGCGGGTCGGGCCGGCTACCGCATCATCGTCGAGGCGCCGGGCAGCGGACCCATCCCCCTCGACGCCGCCATCACGCCGCCGCGCCGGCGCAAGCTGCTCCCGATCCTTCTGCCGCTGCTCGTGCTCGCCGCCATCGCCGTGGCCGCCTTCCTCGCCCTGCGACCGAAGGTGACGTCGGCGGCCACGCAGATCAAGAAGATCAACGCCGAGATCGCGTCGACGAAGAAGTCGATCGAGGACGGTCAGAGCGCGCTGGCGAAGGCGCAGGCCGACGCCGCCAAGGCCGCGGCGGTGAGCGGCGAGGCGACGACCACCACGACGGCGGCCAACGCGTCGACCACGACGACGGCGGCATCATCGGGCTCGGACGGCTCCACGACGACCGCGGTGGGCGGGTCGGACACCTCGTCGACGACGACGTCGACCACCACCAAGGAGGTCGCGGCCGCGCTCGCCGGCGAGAAGCCCTTCGGAGCGGCGTCGTCGACGGCGACGTGCAACTCGGGTTCGTCCGGCACGTCGAAGTCGTCGACCACCACGACCGCGAGCTCGTCCGGGTCGTCGGGCTCGTCCACCACCACGGCGAAGCCCACGACGACCACGTCGACCACGAGCGGGTAGCGGCCCCGCGTCGCCGGCGGGGACGGTGGTGTCGCGGGCGGCTCCTAGTGTCGGCCCATGAGCCTCCAGCTGCCGCACTGGGACGTCAGCGACGTCTTCCCCGCGATCGGTTCGCGCGAGTACGCCTCGGCGCGCGAGTCGCTCGACGCCGAGCTCGTCCGGCTGACCGCCCTGTACGACGAGCACGACGTCCGGGGCGGCGACCACCGGAGCGTCGACGACGCGACCGTGCGGGCGCTCGACGCCGTGGTGGCGGCAACGAATGAGGTGATGGAGGCGGCGCGGCGCCTGAGCGCGTACCTCAACGCCTTCGTGAGCACCGACTCGACGGACGACGAGGCGCAGGGGGAGATGTCACACCTCCAGGCCGAGCTCGCGCAGCTGGCGCGCCTGCGCTCGAGGTTCGACGCGTGGGTCGGGTCGTTCGACGTCGAGGAGCTCGTGCAGCGCTCAGCCGTCGCGGCAGACCACCGGTACCCGCTGCTGCGAGCCGACGAACGGGCCCGTCACCAGATGAGCGAGGCCGAGGAGGGTCTTCTCGCCGATCTCTCGCTCACGGGCAGCACCGCGTGGCAGCGGTTGTGGGGCACGTTCACGTCGCAGATCACCGTCGCTGTCGCCCAGCCCGACGGCACCGTCGACCGGCTGCCGATGAGCGCGGTGCGCGGCCAGGCCTACGCCGCCGACCGGGCCCGCCGGCGCGCCGCGTACCTTGCGGAGCTCGCCGCATGGGACGAGCACGCGGTGCCGATCGTCGCCGCGCTCAACGCGATCAAGGGCGAGACCTCGACGGTGAACCGGAGGCGAGGGTGGGCCGACGACCTCGAACCGGCCCTGGCCGCCAACGGCGTCGACCGCCGCACGCTCGACGCCATGCAGGCGGCCGTGGTGGCGTCGTTCCCCGACTTCCGGCGCTACCTGCGCGCCAAGGCAGAGATGCTCGGTGACACCGGGGAGGGCAGCGGCGGTGGTCTGCCGTTCTACGACCTCTTCGCTCCCATGGGCGATGCCCCTCCTCGCGACTGGGAGGGCGCGACGGACGCCGTGCAGGCAGCGTTCGCCTCGTACTCCGACCGTCTCTCCGGCCTGGCGCGGCGCGCCGTCGACGAGCGGTGGATCGATGCCGAACCCCGGCGGGGCAAGCGGGACGGCGCGTTCTGCATGGGCCTCGGCGGTGACCGCTCGCTGGTGATGCTCAACTACGACGGCTCGTTCCGCAGCGTCCAGACGCTCGCCCACGAGCTGGGCCACGCCTATCACAACGTGGCGCTCGCCGACCGGACGGCGATGCAGCGCCAGCTGCCGATGGCGCTCGCCGAGACGGCGAGCATCTTCTGCGAGACGGTGATGGTCGAGGCCGGGCTGGCGTCAGCCGATCCGAGCCAGCGGCTCACGATCGTGGAGGGCGACCTCCAGGCGGCGTGCCAGGTCGTCGTCGACATCCACTCGCGGTTCCTGTTCGAGTCGTCGTTCTTCCGGGCGCGGGCCCGGCGGACGGTCTCGGCCGCCGAGGCGTGCGAGCTGATGCTCGAGGCCCAGGAGGACACCTACGGCGACGGCCTCGCGCTCGACGCGCGGCACCCGTTCATGTGGGCGGCCAAGCCGCACTACTACACGAGCACCTTCTACAACTGGCCCTACACGTTCGGTCTGCTCTTCGGGCTCGGGCTGTACGCGCGCTACCGCGAGGATCCCGACGCGTTCCGCGAGGGGTACGACGACCTCCTCTCGTCGTGCGGCCTGGCGCCGGCGCGCGACCTCGCCGCCCGGTTCGGGATCGAGGTCGCCGACGAGGCGTTCTGGACGTCGAGTCTCGACGTGATCCGGCGGCGCATCGACGAGTTCGTGGCGCTGGCCGGCGCCCGCTGACCGCGGAGCCGTCAGTCGATCAGACGGCCATGGAGGTAATCGTCGTAGGCCGACAGGTCGAGCAACCCGTGGCCCGAGTAGCTGAAGAGGATGACGCGCTCGGCGCCCTCCTCCTTGGCGGCGAGGGCCTCGTCGATCGCCGCCCGCACCGCGTGGCTCGTCTCGGGCGCGGGGATGCTGCCCTGGGTCCGGGCGAACTGCACCGCGGCCTCGAACACCTTGCCCTGCGGATAGGCGACCGCCTCCATGCGCCCGCTCTTCACCAGGTTGGAGATGATCGGGGAGTCGCCGTGGTAGCGCAGACCGCCGGCGTGGATCGAGGGCGGGACGAACTCGTGGCCGAGCGTGTACATGGGCAGCAACGGGGTCATGCCGGCGACGTCGCCGAAGTCGTAGTCGAACTTCCCTTCGGTGAGGGTCGGGCACGACGACGGCTCGACGGCGACGAGGCGGACCCCGTCGTCCTTCACGAACGGCAACGCGATGCCGCCCAGGTTGGAGCCACCGCCGCACGAGCCGAGCACCACGTCGGGGCGCTCCTCGCCGGCGAGGGCCAGCTGCTCCTTGGCCTCGAGGCCGATGACCGTCTGGTGCAGGAGCACGTGGTTGAGAACCGACCCGAGCGAGTAGTGGCTGTCGTCGCGTGACGCCGCGTCGCGAACGGCGTCGGTGATCGCGTAGCCGAGCGATCCGGGATGGTCGGGCTCGTCGACCGGCGAGGGCACGACCTCGCCGCCCCACGTCTCCATCATCACGCGGCGGTAGGGCTTCTGGTTGTACGACGCCCGCACCATGTAGACCTTGCACGTCAGCCCGAGGAGGGCCGAGGCGAACGACAGGGCGCTGCCCCACTGGCCGGCGCCGGTCTCGGTGGTGAGCCGGGTGGTGCCCTCCTGCTTGTTGTAGAAGGCCTGGGGCACCGCGGTGTTCGGCTTGTGCGAACCGGCCGGCGACACCGACTCGTCCTTGTAGTAGATGCGCGCCGGCGTGCCGAGGGCCTCTTCGAGGCGCCGGGCGCGCACGAGCGGCGTCGGCCGCCACAGCCGGAGGATGTCGAGCACCTCGCCGGGCACGTCGATCCACGG
>DATAKR010000112.1:0-11620 GCA_036261495.1 Acidimicrobiales bacterium
AAAGGCATGGGCGACGAGGTGTTCGCCGGCACCATGAACGGCACCGGCCTGCTGCACGTCCGCGTCGAGCGCCCGGCCGAGGCGACCGTGATGGCTCGCATCGTCGCGCTGGTCGAGGAGGCATCGGCCACGAAAGCGCGGCGTCAGCTGTTCATCGAGACCGTCGAGCAGCGCTACTCGCTCGCGGTCGTGGTCGCGACCCTCGCCCTCGTCGCCGTCCCCCTCGCGCTCGGCGGGGAGTTCGGCCCGACGCTGCTGCGCGCCATGACCTTCATGATCGTGGCCTCGCCGTGCGCGGTGGTGCTCGCGACGATGCCACCGCTGCTGTCGGCGGTGGCCAACGCCGGCCGGCACGGAGTGTTGGTGAAGTCGTCCGTCGCCATGGAGCAGCTCGCCGATACGACGATCATCGCGTTCGACAAGACCGGCACCCTCACCACCGGAGCACCGACCGTCACCGACGTCTGCCCGCTCGACGGCTGGACGGGCGGCGACGCATTGGCGCTGGCGGCCGGCGCCGAGGCCGGCAGCGAGCACCCGCTCGGGCGGGCCGTCGTCACGGCCGCGCGACAGCGAGGAGTCACCGTCCCGATCGCGACGCGCTTCTCGGCCCAGCCGGGGCGGGGCGTCACTGCCCTCGTCGGCGGGCAGGAGGTCACCGTCGGAAGCCCCGAGCTGCTCGACCTCGACGGCGACGATCCGGCGGTGCACCACGTGATCCTCGACCTCGAGCTCCGGGGCCGGACCGCGGTGGTCGTCACCGTCGACGCGCGACCCGTCGCCGTGATCGGGCTCGCGGACCAGGCTCGAGCCGGCGCCCGGAATGCCGCCAACGCGCTCACCGCGCTCACCTGCCGCAGCCCGGTGTTGCTCACCGGCGACAATCGCCACGCCGCGCGGCACCTCGCCACCGAGGTCGGGATCACCGATGTCCACGCCGAGCTCCTCCCCGCCGACAAGGTCGCCCGCGTCGGCACGCTCGCCGGCGACGGTCACGTCACGGTCGTCGGCGACGGCATCAACGACGCCCCCATGCTCGCCGCCGCCGGCACCGGGATCGCCATGGGCCGCAGCGGTTCCGACCTGACGCTCGACACCGCGGACGTGGTGCTCGTGCGCGACGACCTCGCTGCCGTCGCCGCAGTGATCGACCTGTCACGCCGGGCCCGCCGCGTCATCGTGCAGAACCTGGCCTTCGCGGTGGTCGTGATCGTGACGCTCGTCGGCCTCGACCTCGCCGGTCACCTCCCGCTGCCCCTGGGTGTGGCCGGCCACGAGACCTCCACCGTCCTCGTCGGGCTCAACGGGTTGCGGCTCCTCTCTCGGCGCGCCTGGAAGCCTTGACCGGTCGCCCCTGACCTCGGCTGCAGGCGGGCACCCGGCGCCGAACGCAGAGCATCCGGCCCTCTGATCGACGTACGCTCATCCGGCCCGCCGGGAACCGCTGGCACGGCGCGTCGACCGGGGGACGGAGCCCAGGAGGAGCCATGGCCGAGGCGGGTAGTTCGACCGAGATCTCGACGTACTGCCCGTTGTGCGTGTCGAGATGCGGGGCGCGAGCCGTGGTGGTGAACGGGACGTTCACGCTCGAGCGCGATCCCTCGCACCCGACGGGGAAGGTCCTGTGTGTGAAGGGCAAGGAGGCGCCGGCGATCACGGCGCACCCGGACCGCCTCCGCCATCCGATGAGGCGAACCCGAGCGAAGGGATCGGCCGATCCCGGCTGGGAGCGCATCAGCTGGGACGAGGCGCTCGCCGCCGTCACCGACCGCCTTCGCGAGATCTCCCGCGACCACGGGGCGGAGTCAGTGGCGTTCAGCAGCGTGTCGCCGTCGACGTCGGCCATCGTCGACTGCATCGACTGGATCCAGCGGCTCCAGCGCGCGTTCGGCAGTCCGAACCTGGTGACCTCGATGGAGCTGTGCGGCTGGGGTCGTCACCTTGCGTCGACGTACACCTACGGGGCACCCGTCCCCGGCCAGTACATGCCCGACCTCGACCGCGCCGAGTGCATCCTGTTCTGGGGCTACAACCCGGCGATCTCACGACTGGCCCACGCCACGGCGACGCGTGCGGCGCTGCACCGCGGGGCGAAGCTGGTCGTCGTCGATCCGCGCCGGGCCGGGCTCGCCACCAAAGCCGAGCCGTGGCTTCGTGTCCGACCCGGCACCGACGCCGCGTTGGCGCTGTCGATCACCAACGTGATGATCGAGCGTGGCTGGTACGACGAGGCGTTCGTGCGCCGATGGACCAACGGGCCTCTCCTCGTCCGCAGCGACACGGGTCGGCTCCTGCGGGCCGGCGACGTCTCGCCGGAGGGAGACCCGGGGCACTACGTCGCCTGGGATGCGGTCGCGGGCCGGCAGATCGTCGTCGACCCGGCGGCCGGTGGCACCGACCTCGCCGATCACGACCGGCTCGCCCTCTCCGGCACCGTGGAGGTGCCGACGGCCGGCGGCGCCGTCACCTGCCGGCCGGCCTTCGATCTCCTCGCCGAGCAGTGCCGCGCGTGGGGGCCGAGCGAGGCGGAGACGGTCACCGGGGTGCCCGCCGGCGACATCGAGCATGCCGCCCACGTGCTCTGGCATCACCGCCCGGTCGCCTTCTACACCTGGAGCGGACTCGAACAGCACAGCGGCACGACGCAGATGATCCGGGCGATCAACGTGCTGTACGCGCTGACGGGTTGCCTCGACGCCCCGGGCGGCAACGTGCTGTTCACCGGCGTGCCCACGAACCCCATCGCCGGCGCCGAGCTCCTCGATCCGTCGCAGGCGGCCAAGGCGCTCGGCCTCGACGATCGGCCGCTCGGGCCCGCCCGCTTCGGGCACGTCACGGGCGAGGACTTCTACACCGCCGCGCTGGAGGGCCGCCCCTACCGCGCCCATGCGCTCGTCAGCTTCGGGTCGAACCTGCTGATGGCCCACGGCGACAGCGCCCGCGGCCGCGACGCGCTGCAGGCGCTCGACTTCCACGTCCACCTCGACATGTTCATGACCCCGACCGCGGAGCAGGCCGACATCGTGCTGCCGGTCACCGGCGCCTTCGAAGCCGAGGGGTTGAAGGTCGGCTTCGAGATCTCCCAGGAGGCGCAGTCACTCGTGCAGCTGCGCGCCCCGCTGGTGCCACCGGTTGGCGAGTCCCGCCCCGACATCGAGGTCATCTTCGATCTCGCCACCCGGCTCGGCCTCGGCGAGCACTTCTTCGACGGCAACGTCGATGCCGGATGGGCCCATCAGCTCGCGCCGAGCGGCGTCACGCTCGAGCAGCTCCGCGCCGACCCGGCCGGGGTACGGCTCCCGCTCGAGACCCGGCATCACAAGTTCGCCGCCACCGGTTCCGACGGTGTGCCGGTCGGGTTCGCCACACCCACGCGGCGGATCGAGCTGTACGCCGAGGGCTTCCTCGACGTCGGACAGCCGCCGGTCCCGACGTTCACCGAGCCGGCGCTGAGCCCTCGCTCACGCCCCGACCTCGCCGACCGCTTCCCGCTGGTGCTCACCTGCGCAAAGGCGCTGCACTTCTGCGAGACCCAGCACCGCCAGGTCGCCTCCCTTCGTCGGCACCTCCCGGACCCTCAGATCGAGCTGCACCCCGACACCGCCGCTGCGCGCGGCATCGCCGAGGGCGAGTGGGTCGAGGTCACGACGCCCAAGGGGGCCGTCCGCGCTCGGGCCGAGTTCAACGAGACGCTCGCCGCCGGCGTCGTGTGCGGACAGCACGGCTGGTTCGAGCCGTGCGAGGAGCTCGACCTCCCGGGCTTCCCGCCCTTCGGCCCCGGCAGCGCCAACCTCAACCTGGTGCTCAGCCAGACGCCGAGCGACCCGATCAGCGGCAGCTCACCGCTTCGCGCCCAGGTCTGCGAGGTGACCCGGCTGGCCGACGACTGAATCGAGTCCACACTCTGGCCACGTGCACTCAGACGTGGGGCCGGAGCACGTCGGAGACGCGCGTGGTCGGCACCCGCGGGTAGCGACGACGGACGCCCGAGTCACCGAAGGTGAGATCGCCGCTGTCCATCGCGAGTGCGGCTCTGGCCTGCCGGCCGAGCTGCGGGCGGGCGCGTCCGACGGTGTTCGCCATGAGCCGCAGACCGACCGGCGGCACGTGCCGCGGCGGAGCCGTTCTGCCGTCGGCGGCTTGGACCGCTCGGGCGAGGTCGTTGAAGGTGACGTTCTCGGGTCCGCCGATCTCGAGGACGGCGCCACGGCTGGCCGGATCGGCGACGACCTCGTCAACGAGAGCCGCGACGTCGTTGGCGGAGACGAAGTTGATCTGGTTGTCGCCGCGACCGAACACGAGCGGCCGCCCGGAGCGGACCGCGGTCTGCCGGAGCAGGTCGATCCACAGCTCCATGAACGCGGTGGCGCGCACGATCGTGGTCGGGATGCCGCTCGCCCGCGCGTGCTCCTCGGCCGCGCGCTTCATCCGGAACAGCTCCATGGGGCTGTCGAGTGCGGCCCCGACGACCGACATCATCACCAGATCGGCGCCGTTGGCCTTGGCCGCGTCGGTGAGGTTGGCGTTGCCGTCGCGGTCGACCGTCTGCGGGGAGATGCCGGCCGGACCCACGAAGCCGTGCACGGCCGAGACCACGATCTCGCAGCCCGAGGCGGCGGCGATGGCGGCCGCCCGGTCACGGACGTCGCCGATCACAAGCTCGACGCTGGCGCCGAGGTGAGCGGCGCGCTCACGGTCACGCGTCAGGACCCGCACCGCCACGCCCCGTCGGGTGAGCCGCTCGACGAGGATGGTGCCGAGCCGGCCGGTGCCGCCGGCGACGAGGATCACTTCGCGTCGTCGACGCTGAGCAGGCGCCGGCGGAACGCGTCGACGTCGCCACCGCCCTCCTGCACCGGTTCGAGATAGAAGCGGGCCCATGCCGCGAGGCCGTTCTCGACGCCGAAGATGACGACGCCCCGCATCACGTGGGGTGACCCGTCCGGTCGGGTGCCGCGGTGCTCCCACTCGGACCAGGCGGTGTCGCCGTCGACGGCACAGCGCAGCACCTCGGCGTGCACATCGGAGACCACCGCGAAGATCTGCTCCCAGTTCTTGCGGACTTGCTCGCGGCCGGTGAACCCGCGCTCCGGATGGACCGGCGTCTCGTTGCGATAGTCGGTCGCGAAGCAGGCCACCAAGGCATCGAGGTCGTGGGCGTTCGTGGCGCGGCATAGCCGCTCGACGAAGGCAGCGGGATCGTTGTCGGATGCGCTCACGTGCTCCCCCTCCATAGTTGATTCCAGTAGTATGGACTCGATCTAGGACTATGGAACGAAATCAGCGCCACGTCAAGCAGCCGCGCCGCTACGACTCGACCCGACGCCGCGAGCAGGCCGAGCAGACCCGCGGGGCCATCCTCGACGTGGCTCGTCGACGGTTCCTCGACGACGGGTTCACGCCCACGACCGTCGCGGCCATCGCCGGCGAGGTCGGGGTGTCGGTCGACACGGTCTACAAGACCTTCGGCGGCAAGCCCGGACTGGTGCGTGCCATCTGCGATCAGGGTCTCGCGGGCGCGGGGCCGGTCCACGCCGAGCAACGTTCGGACGCGCTGCAGATCTCCGAGCCCGACCCGCTGCGGATCATGCAGGGCCTCGGCTTGCTCGCCGCCGAGGTCGCACCGCGGGTGGCGCCGATCATGCTGCTGGTGCGCGACGCCGCCGTGTCCGACCCCGACATGGCGAAGCTCAAGGCCGAGCTCGACGCCCAGCGCCTCGAACGCATGACGCACAACGCCCGGAACCTCGCCCGCGCCGGGCATCTGCGTGACGACGTGAGCGTCGAGCGTGCCGGCGAGATCATGTGGACCTACACCGCACCCGAGCTCTACGAGCTCCTCGTGATCGTTCGAGGATGGACCGCCGAGCAGCTCGGCGCCTTCACTGCCGATGCGCTCACGGCCGCGCTGCTCCCGCGCCGCCCTTCGCGACGCCGGGCGTCGCGTCGCACCCCCTGAACCGGCAGTTGAGGCAACCCGGCGGCGGTCCTCGATCCTGGCGACCAGTACGATGGCGACGGCGTGCCGGGAAGTCTGGTCGGCGTTCGTAGTGGAACGCGACCGAGGAGCTCCCGTGTCAACATCGAACATCGCCACGAAGGCCCGGAGCGCGACGCCCGCACGCAGCCTGCCCGGCCTCGTGCACCGCTTCATCGAGACCGAGGCTTCCAGCGGGCTCGTGCTCGTCGGCGCCACCGTGGTCGCGTTGGTCTGGGCGAACTCGCCATGGCACCACCTGTACGAGACGTTGTGGCACAACCCGATCGTCATCCAGGCGGGCGGGCTGCGGATCGCCGAGGACCTCCGCCACTTTGTCAACGACGGCCTCATGGCGCTGTTCTTCTTCGTCGTCGCCCTCGAGATCAAGCGCGAGGTCGTGCGCGGCGAGCTGGCCGACGTGCGCGTCGCGGCACTCCCGGTGTTCGCCGCCGTCGGCGGCATGATCGTGCCCGCGAGCCTCTATCTCGTCGCGACCATCGGCAGCGGCGCCCAGCACGGGTGGGGGATCCCGATGGCCACCGACATCGCGTTCGCGCTGGGCGTCCTTGCGTTGGTGTCCCCGCGGCTGCCAGGGTCGCTGAAGGTCCTGCTGTTGACGTTGGCGATCGTCGACGACATCGGCGCGATCATCGTCATCGCCGTCTTCTACGGCGGTCGTCTCGACCTCGTCGCACTCGCCGCGGCGGTGGGGTTCCTCGCAATCGCCGCGGTGCTCATCCGCGTGCGGATCGACTGGCCGCCGCTCTACGCCGCACTGGCCGTCGCCGCCTGGTACGCGACGTACCGGTCGGGAGTGCATGCCACCATTGCGGGCGTCGCGTTCGGGCTGCTCACGCCGGCCCGCGCCCTCGCGCCGTCGGAGACGGTGCGGCGGTGGGCGCTCGACCTGTCCGACGAGCCGGGGGCCTCCGAGGTACGCCAGATGATGGTGATCGCTCGCGAGAGCGTGTCGCCGGCCGAGCACCTGGAGGTGCGGCTGCATCCGTTCACGAGCTTCGTGGTGCTGCCGTGCTTCGCGCTCGCCAACGCCGGCGTGGTGATCCACCGCGACATGCTCGGCACCGGCGGTGCCCGAGCGGTGGCGGCCGGCGTGGTCGTCGGGCTGGTCGTCGGCAAGGCCGTGGGGATTCTGGCCGGCAGCTGGGCGGCGACGCGGCTGCGCCTCGCCGCGCTGCCGGAGGGCGTGACCTGGGCGCACGTCGCCGGCATCGCCGCCCTCGGCGGCATCGGCTTCACCGTCTCGCTGTTCATCGCCGGTCTCGCGTTCGACGACCCGCAGCTGGCCGACGCGGCCAAGCTCGCCATCCTCGTGGCCTCGACCGCCGCCGCCCTCATCGGCACGATCCTGCTTCGCCGGGCATCGACCGAGCGACCCGCCGCCGCCCTCGCCGACGCCTGATCGCCGCGCTGCTAGGCGGGTTCGGGACCGTCGACGTTGATCGTCGGGGGGCCGTCGCCGGCCCGCACCACGATCACATGGCTCTCGTGGTCGAGAGGGTTCCCCTCGCGGTGGATGGTGTGCTTCGGGATGTGCAGGAAGTCGCCAGGACCGGCGTCGAGCACCTCGCGCCCTTCGGGCCCGAACTCCATGCGGAGGGCGCCCTCGACCACGTAGACGGCGGTGTCATGGTCGCCGTGGTGATGCCAGCCGGAGGTCATGTGCGGGTCGGTGCGAACGAACCCGGCCCACAAGCCATCGACGGCGATGGCTTGTTCGCGGACCATCCCGGGAGTCGGGTCGCCGACGCGGCGGTCGCCGGCGCCGATGCGGGTCACTGGGGCGGATGCGGGCATGCCCTCTCCCTTCGGTCGGTTGGTGCCTTGTGAACGCGCGGGGGCGACCCCGCCGCCGTCAGGTCAGCGTAGGCGGCTCGCCGAAGCGCTCGCGGTAGGCGGCCTCGACCAGGTGCAGGTCCTCCGGCAGCGTCCCGCCGTGGCGCGCGCCGGCGAGCACCAGACGGGCCTGCGAGTCCAAGAGGGACGCGCATGCGTCGTCGCCGGCGTCCACGGCGCCGATCTTCAGGAGGTGGATCGCCTCCAACAGGTAGCGGCACACCGCGGGCAGCGGCGCAGCGGCTTCCCGTACCTCGTCGAAGGCCAGGCGGATGAGGGCCGCGCGGTCTTCCGCGCCGGGGAGGATCAGATGGCGCCCTTCGCCGTCGACGCGATGCCGCGGAGGCGGCTCCCGCCGGATTCCTTCGGCGACGATCGCCGAGGCGTGGAAGATCGCCTCTTGGGCCGTGGTCGGGTCGTTCACACCGGGCGACAGCGCCTTGAGCGCCACGTCGACGACCTGGCGAAGCCCATACGACACGTCCTGTTGCATCGTGCGCGTTCGGCCGAGGTCGAAGCTCCTGCGGGCCCGAGCAGTGAAGCTCGCGGGATCGTCGGGCGCCGGCCACGCGGTGCACAACGGCGCGCCGCGGATGGCGTAGCGGCCCGGAGTGATGTCGACGCGCACCGTCGCGCCCGGAGGGAGACAGGCCAACAAGGCGTCGCCGTCCACCTGTTTGACCCATCCACGGCCATCCGATCGCACCGTGAACCCGCCCGACTCCCCAACCACCGCGACGGTGGCGGCCGCCGGGGCATCGCCGCGATCGCTCCACGTGCGCGCCATCTGCGAGACGGTCTCGGCCACGACGCCGTCGAGCAGCTCGCTGACGTTCATCGAGTGGGCGCTGTGGTTGATGAAGGCGACCACGCCCAACACGGTGGCGATGCCCAGGATGACGGCGACCGCGACCGAGATGTTCGGCACCACCGCGGTGCCACTCTGGTCGAGCGGCGAGCGCACTGCGCGGAGCACGACGAGGCAGTAGGTGAACGTGCCCACGACGAGGCCCATGACGCGCTTGTTGAAGCGATCCCTGAACAACCCGTGGACGATCCGCGGCGAGTACTGGCTCGACGCCAGCTGGATGATCAGCAGCGAGATCGAGAAGGCGACGCCGGCCACCGTCATGGTGGCGCTGGCGACGGTACCGAGGACGGCTCTGGCACTCTCGACCGTCGAGCCCAGACCAAGGGGCAGCTTCTGCGGGCCGCGGCCGATGGCCGCGTCGGCGGCGAGGGTTCCCTGGGCGAGGGCGATGCTGAACACGACCCACGCCATCGGGACGAAGAACAGGCTGCCCTGGACTCGCTCGATCACCGCCGACATGCGCAGTCGCATCGCGGAACCATGCCAGATCGGATCGGCCCCCAAACCCGATCAGCCAGCGCAGGGTCGGGTCAGTGCTCGTTCTTGATCACGAAGTACGAGCCGCGGATGACGCCGGCCAGCTTTGACTTCTGCCTCGCGAACTTGAACTGGGAGAGCTCCGCCGGGACCTCCATGCCTTCGGAGAGCTTGAACCCGACCGCCCGCTTGCCGCCGTCGTCGAGGCTGTACATCACGTTGACCGACAGACCGCTCTCGTAGAAGACGTACGCCATCCGGATGTTGTCGACCTGGAACGAGGTGGCTTCGAGCGGGCGGGACGAGATGACGATGCCGCGTTCCTCCTCGAGGATCGTGTGCACCCAGTCGACCGTCTCCTTCGCCTTGCCTGCCGGCGCCACGGTGAAGACGTGGCCGTACTTGTTCTTGAAGTACCGCGCCTCGTTCGCCCGGAGACCGGCCAGCGCAGCCGCGACTGGCGACGCCTCCAGACCCACCGTCGAGACGGTGTCGAAGTCGACGGCGTGGGTACCCGCGTCCTCGGCGGGAGATCCCGTCACAGTCGCTCCTCTGTCGGGGCCATGTCACCCCTATCGTCTCGGTCGCTCACTGGCGGCGCAACTCTCGATCAGCGACCTCCACTCCGGCGCGCACGATGTCATCACTGATCGTCCCTCGCTCCTTTGGGGTCGTTCGACTGGCCGGGCCCGCCACGCAGCACCCGCACGAGGAAGTCCTGCTGCGCCGCGCTCGCGTCGTCGAACCAGCAGCTCGGGTAGTGCAGCAGCCCGAAGTGGCCGCCGCTCCGGCCATCTCGTCGACGGGTGAGATGATCGGAGCGGAGGTCGCCCGGTCGGACCACGAGTCGAGCCCACGGAACAGCGGCACACGTCGGGGCGGGTCCCTCAGTCGATGGTGCCTGATGGAACCACCCACTCGGTGGGCTGGCCCGTTACCGCCCGGATGTGATCGAAGTCCGCGTCGTAGTGCAGCACGGTGAGCGACCGCGCTCCGGCCACCGCTGCGACGAGGAGATCAGGAACCTTCCGGCCCTTGAGGCCGGCCTTGGCGAGCCGTCTCTGCAGCGCGAGGGCCCGAACGAAGTCGTCTGGCACCACCTCGACGGGATCGAAGACGCCGAGGGCGGCGATGAGCTTGTCCCATTCGCGCTCGTTGCTCGCCGAGAACCCGATCTCGAGGTCCGTAATGGCCGCGCGGGCGAGACCGGCGGCATCCAGGGCACGCAGCCGTTGCGCGACGGCAGCGCTGCGGAGCCGGGTCAAAGCGCTGGTGTCGACGAGGTAGCTCACCTCCAGGCTGAGGAACGGTCCTCGAGCTCTGAGTCGGCCAACGCGGCCAGGGCTGCATCGAGCTGCGCACGGCGGGTGGCCGCAACGAGGCGCAGCGCCTCGTTCACGGTGTCCTTGATCGTCGTCGTATGCAGTCGGTTCCGCGCCGCGTCGAGCGCTGCGTCGTCAACGTCAACGAGCCGCTTGGTCATGCTCGGAGTATATCTGTCATCGGGGACGAGATATACTACTGGGCTACCCGCATCGCTGCCGGCTCGTCCGTTCTCGTGCCGCGGGCGTCCGTAGAGCCGGAGCAACCAGGGCCTGTCGGTGTCTGGCTGCTCGCGCCCACGTCCAGCCGTTGGCGCCGACAAGAGCCGTACGGCCACCCACGCCGCTCGTTTGTTGCCGTCGGGAGCGGGTGGTTCTTGACCGAGCGGACCAGGAGTACCGCGGCCTTGTCGACGAAGTCTGGGTACAAGTCGACATCAGTCGATCAGGTCGAGGTACTCGACGGTCACTTGGCCAGTCGCTCGAGGAGCTCCCGGTCCTGTTCGATGATCTGGCGGATGCGCTTCTTGAACGACGGGTCGTTGCGTCGACGCTCGACCGCGGCGGCGAGCGCCTCTTTGATGGTCTCGGGAATCGCACGCGCCGAGCCGGCGCCTACATCGAGTCAACGAGAGCACCGATGATCTACGCCTCGGTGCGGGCGGTGTGCCCTCTCAGCGCGGCGGCCGGACAAGGGCGCTGTGGTGCGAGTTCACAGCAGTCCGCGGTGGAACGCCGATCGCGCACCGGCCCACCATCGACGACGGCGGTCGAACCTCCCCGTACCGCCGATCTCGGCCCACATCGTCACGAATCCCGGGTCGCCTGCCTCCGCTCGACGACGCACGAACTCGCCACCTCGCGCGATCGCGTCATCGACGCAGCGGAGGACGCCAAGCCGGCCTGGGGCGTCCAGGCCGTAGGCGTCGCACGCCAACCGCAATCGCGCGGGACGGTCGGCTTCGTGCCAACCGACCCGCGCTGAGCTCACCTCGTCGTCGATCGGTACACACATCCGAGCGAACGCCGCCACGTCGAACACCCGGCGTCCCGGCGCAGCGAAATCGAAGTCGAGCAGCGCCACCGCCTGTCCGTCACGGAAGACGACGTTCTCGA
>DATAKR010000134.1:0-3245 GCA_036261495.1 Acidimicrobiales bacterium
GAGGGCGAGCATCTCGGCGTGGGCGGACGGGTCACGGCGCAGCTCGCGCTCGTTGTGGCGCCGGGCGACGAC
Organism: Acidimicrobiales bacterium; assembly: GCA_036261495.1. Lineage (GTDB taxonomy): Bacteria > Actinomycetota > Acidimicrobiia > Acidimicrobiales > CADCTF01 > DATAKR01. The sequence continues at coordinate 73 of DATAKR010000134.1, forward strand.
GCGCCCGTCGACGACGGCGACGGCGCCGACCGGGACGTCGCCGTGCTCGAGCGCGGCCCGGGCCTCCTCGAGGGCCATCGCCATCGCGGCGGCGTCGTCGACGGTGCTCGGTTGGGCCACCGGCCGACGGTACTGCGGCCGGCCCGACGACCGGCGTTCGGCCCGTGCGGCCGCGGGAACGACCACAGGATGAACGCCGGGCAGGATTCGGGACGAAGGCGGCGAAATCCTCTCGGTCAGGGGTCGAGCTCCGGACGGTGCTGGGGCCGTCCGGGTCCCGCCCGCCAGGGGGTGGAGCGAACGGTGAATCCGAAGCGGCGGCTCTTCGAAGCCATCGTCGGGGTCGCGGTCTTCTTCGTCGCGGCCATCGGATGGGGTGGCGGGATCGCCACGCCGCGCGCCGTCACGTCGATCGAGACGGCGAGCGCGTCGACGCCGCTCGCGGGCGACTTCAGCACGCTCGGTCGCCTGCGGATCGACGCGCCGCTCACCCCCGCCAGCCTCTCTGCCTCGCCTGACCCCTCCGCGGGCGACCTTCAGATCGCGCCACCTCCCGACTCGTTCGACGGCACCCCGGTCGTGGCCGCGGCCCCTCCCGCCCAGCTGCGGAACCCCTTCGAGGGCGTGGTCCCGTCGGGCGGCACCTGGGCGGTGAGCATCGGGATCGACGACTACCCCGGCACCGCGCACGACCTGCGCTCGGCGGTCAACGACGCGAGTGACGTCGACGAAGCCCTGGCGCGGATGGGCGTGCCGGGCGACCACCGTCTGATGATCACCAACGGCCAGGCGTCGGTCCGCACCATCCGGATGGGGCTGGATTGGCTCACGGCCCACGCCGGCCCCGACGCCGTCGCCGTGGTCTTCTACGCCGGCCACGTGCGGCGGATCAGCAACGACACCCAGGCGATCGTCGGCGCCGACGGCAACATCCTCACCGACGTCGACATGGCGTCGGCCCTCGACTCGCTGCAGGCCCGGCGGGCGTGGATCTCGATCGCCGCCTGCTTCGGCGGCGGGTTCACCGAGGTGCTGCGCCCCGGACGGGTCCTGACCGCGGCGGCCCCCGCGAACCAGCTCGCCTACGAGAACGAGGGCTTCGGTCGCAGCTACCTGGTCGAGTACATGGTGCGCAAGGCCATGATCGAGGGGCAGGCGCCCTCGTCGTCGTCGGTGGAGGCGGCGTTCGCGTGGGCGGCGAACCAGATCAGCCGCGACTACCCGAACCGCGTGCCGGTCGAATACGACCAGTCGGGCGGCAACATCGACCTGCGCCCGCCCCGGCCGCAGAGCGCGGCGGCACCGCCGCCGCCGTCGTCGTCGACGCCGAGCCCTCCGTCGGGTGGGGGATCGTCGCCGCCGTCGTCGACCCCGCCGCCGACGGAGCCGAAGGACTCGTGCTCGCAGCTGACCCTCGGGGTCGTGCGCTGCACCTCCGGCTGAACCAGCCGGAGGCCGCCATCGAGCGGAGGGAGTGGGATTTGAACCCACGGTGCCCTTGCGGGCACACACGCTCTCCAGGCGTGCCGATTCGGCCGCTCTCGCATCCCTCCCCGCCACGCCGCGGGCTCGCGCCCATCGCCGTTGGGGTGGGCGACAGGGTATCGTGGCGCTGGATGTCCCGGCGCCGGGTGTGGCGGCTGGGTCCTGCGCAACGGGGTGCCGTGAACCGGGTCAGGGTCGGAAGGCAGCAGCCCTCAGCGGATTCCTCCGTGTGCCGCAGTTCGCCTGGCCGCCACACCGGGCGCCGGGGCGCGTCCGGCCCTCGCCGGGCCCGCCCGCGCTCGTCGCCGCGCGGCTGACGTCGCACTACCCTCGGCCCGTGGCCGCCGACCCGCCTGCGTACCAGTCGCTGTACCGGCGCTACCGGCCGCAGCGGTTCTCCGAGGTGCTCGGCCAGGAGCACGTCACCCGGGCCCTGCGCAACGCCGTGCGCGAGTCGCGAGTCGGCCACGGCTACCTCTTCAGCGGCCCGCGGGGCACCGGCAAGACGTCGACGGCGCGGATCCTCGCCAAGGCGCTCAACTGCGAGAAGCTCGACGACGGCGAGCCGTGCGGCGTCTGCGAGTCGTGCGTGGCCGTGCAGAACGGCACGTCGTTCGCGGTGATCGAGCTCGACGCCGCCTCGAACAACGGGGTCGACGCCATGCGCGACCTGATCTCGCGCGCCGCCCTCGGCACCACCGGCCTGCGCAAGGTCTACATCGTCGACGAGGTCCACATGCTCTCGACGGCGGCGGCCAACACGCTGCTCAAGACGCTCGAGGAACCGCCCCCCCACGTCGTGTTCGTGCTCGCGACCACCGATCCCCAGAAGGTGCTGCCGACGATCCGGAGTCGCGTCCAGCACTTCGAGTTCCACCTGCTTGCCGCCGATGTGCTCGCCGGCCTCGTGCGCTCGGTCAACGCCGACGCCGGGCTGAGCCTCGACGACACCGACCTCGACCGGGTGGTCCGGCGCGGATCGGGGTCGGCGCGCGATGCGCTGTCGGCGCTCGATCAGGCGGCGGCGCTCGGTGGGGCCGAGGAGGAGGTGCCGGTCGCCGACGAGGTGGTCGAGGCGCTGTGCGAGCGCGACACCGCTCGCGCCCTCGCCGCCATCGCCGCGGGCGTCGGCACCGGCCGCGACCCGCGCCGGCTCGGTGAGGAGATCCTGGCCCACCTCCGCGACGCCTTCCTCGCATCGCGGGCGCCCACGCTCGTCGACCGTCCCGCCGACGAGGTCGCGGCCCTCGCGGATCAGGCCGCGCGCCTCGGTCCCGGCGCCCTCGTGCGGGCGATGGAGACCATCGGCACCGCGCTGGCCGACATGCGCGACGCGCTCGACCCGCGCATCACCATCGAGGTCGCCCTCGTCCGGGTGACGGCGCCCGAGGCCGACAGCTCGCCGGCGGCGCTGCTGGAGCGCCTCGAGCGGCTCGAGCGTCGGGTCGCCGGCGGGGCACCCACCCCGCCGGCCGCGGGGGCGCCGGCCGAGGTCGCGGCGGAGCCGACGTCGTCGTCGGAGGTGCCGGCGGCTGCACCTGCACCCGCGGCACGCCGCCCGACCACCGGGCGCCCCGCCTCGGCGCCGGCGTCCGGAGCACCGAGATCCGTCGCACCGGCACCGCCGGTTCCGGGCCGCGGTGCCCTCGGCTCCTACCGCAACGGCGGTGCCGGGTCGCCGGACCGCC
>DATAKR010000136.1:0-26507 GCA_036261495.1 Acidimicrobiales bacterium
CTGCGGTGGGCACGCCGCCGGCGACTGCGGTTCGGTGGCCTGCGCCGGCGGGCTCGCCACCTCGAGGCCGAGCTGCGCGACCTCACCCGGCAGATGGCCTCGCTGCAGGAGGTCGCGAGCCATCTCGTCGCCGCCGAGGACGTGCGATCCGCACTCCTCGACATCGAGCGCGAAGCCGGACGCGCCGTGCAGGCGCCGGCCCACGTGCTCGCCGTCCGGCTCGCCTCCGGCGGCCCTCCCGTGATCCATCACTCGGGGCTCGCGGCGGGTGAGGTCGAGAGCGTCGGCTCGCTGCTGCTCGACGGCGACGAGCCGTTCGATCCGTCCTGGCTCGTGGTCGACGTGGCCTCCTCCACGCGGCGCTACGGGCGGATCGCGGCGATCTCGCGCGGCGGCCAGGAGTTCTTCGCCGAGGAGCGCAGCCTGCTCGCGACCTACGCCGGCCTGGCCGCGGCCGCGCTCGACGCGGCCGCGGCGCGCGAGACGGCCGCCCTCCTGCTCGACCTCGCCCGGTCCCTCGCCGACGCGTCGGGTCTCGACGATGTCGCCCGCCGGGTCGCCCGGGTGCTCCCCGAGATCGTCGGGTCGACCACCGCGTCGGTGTTCGTGTGGGACGAGGAGGACGAGGCCCTGCGGCTCCGTGGCGTCGCGGGGCTCCCGCCGGAGCTCGTCGACGAGCTGCGCACGTTCGCGGTGCGCCACACCGACACGCCCTTGCTCGCCGAGATGCTGGACGGCCCCGGGCCGCGCCTCTACACCCACACCGCGGACGACCCGTTCATCATCGCGGCGCTCGCTGCCTTCGCGATGAGCGGCGTCGTCATCGTGCCGATCCTGCTGCGGAACCGGTTCATCGGCATCCTGTCGGTCGGATGGCCCGCCTCGGCGCCCGAGACGCTCGATCCCGAGATCGTGGCCCGCCTCTCGGGGGTCGCCGGCCAGGCGGCGACGGCGCTCGACAACGCCGCCCAGTTCGAGCGGGCCCGGCACCAGGCGCTCCACGACGCGTTGACCGGTCTCCCGAACCGCGCCCTGCTGTTCGACCGCGTGGAGCAGGCCCTGGCCCGGTGCGGCCGAGAGGCGGCTCCGACCGCGCTGTTGATGGTCGACCTCGACGACTTCAAGCGGATCAACGACGAGTTCGGCCATCCCACCGGTGATCGCGTGCTGCAGGAGGTCGCGGCCAGGCTGTCGGCATCGGCCCGCGACACCGACACCGTCGCTCGCCTCGGCGGTGACGAGTTCGTGATCGTGTGCGAGCGCGCCACGCCGGAGCAGGCCGCCACCGTGGTTCGCCGGATCGAGAGGGCTCTGGGGTCGCCGGTCGTCGTCGGTGACGTCGAGGTGACCGTGGCCGCGAGCGTCGGGGTGATCGAGGTCGACCCGGTGCTGAGCGTGGCCGCGCTGCTGCAGGCGGTCGACGAGGCGATGTACGACACGAAGCGGCAGCGCCAGCGGTGCCGGGCAACCATTCCGGAGGCGACGGCGCCGCTGACCGCCGGCGGTTAGCGAGGGTCGCCCCCGGCCACCCGGCGCGTCAGGAGCGACGCGCCGCGAGGAAGACCGGGATCACGCGCTCGGTTCTGGCCTGGTAGTCGGCGTAGGGCGGGAAGGCCGCCACGGCCCGTTGCCACCACTCGTCACGCTCGGCGCCGTCGAGCTCGCGCACCGTCGCGTCGAACGGCTCGGGGCCGTCCTGGACCGTCACCGCGGTGGGATCGGCGCGCAGGTTGTAGACCCACACCGGGTTCTTCGGCGCGCCGCCCATCGAGCCGACGAGGAGGTACTCGCCGCCGTGCTCCACGCGCATGAGCGGCGTCTTGCGCAGCTTCCCGCTCCTGTTGCCGCGCGTCGTCAGGATGATGACGGGGAGCCCGGTGTCGCGCAGCGTGTTGGCCTCCCGGCCATCGGTGCGCTCGTACGTCTCGACCTGGTCGCGCACCCACCCGGCAGGGCTCGGTTCGTACTCTCCTTCGAGGGGCATGCGCCGACGATACGACGTGCGGGAACGGGAACCGCGGCGTCAGGAGCTGGTCGCCGGCAGCCAGGCCGGCCGGCCGCCCTCGTAGGAGGTGATGCTGGCCTCGTTGCGGAGCGTGAGGCCGATGTCGTCGAGGCCCTCGAGCAGGCGGTGCTGGGTGTGGTCGTCGAGGGGGAACTCGGCGTCGATGCCGGCGGCCGGCGCGTAGATGCGGCGCATCTCGACGTCGACGGTGACCTCGAGCGCCGGGTCGGCCTCGATGGCGTCGAACAGCGCGTCGACCACGGCCGCGTCGACCGTCGCCGGCACCAGGCCCGCCTTCGTCGAGTTGTTGCGGAAGATGTCGGCGAACCGGGGCGAGATGACGGCGCGGAACCCGTAGTCCATCAGCGCCCAGACGGCGTGCTCACGAGACGAGCCGGTGCCGAAGTTGGGGCCGGCGACCAGGATGGTCGCGCCCTGGTAGCGGGCGTCGTTGACCACGAACGACGGATCGCGCCGCCACGCCGAGAACAGGCCTTCGCCGAAGCCGGTCCGCTCGACCCGCTTCAGCCACTCCGCCGGGATGATCTGGTCGGTGTCGACGTCGGACCGGCGCAGCGGCAGCGCGGTACCGGTGATCGTGCGGACGGCTTCCATCAGATCTCTCCGTTCTCGACGTCGGCAGGGGTGGCGAAGTGGCCGGCGACGGCGGTGGCCGCCGCGACCGCCGGCGACACGAGGTGGGTGCGGCCGCCGGGTCCCTGCCGGCCTTCGAAGTTGCGGTTCGAGGTCGACGCGGCCCGCTCGCCGGGCGCGAGCTTGTCGGGGTTCATGGCGAGGCACATCGAGCAGCCGGGCTCGCGCCACTCGAACCCGGCGGCGGCGAACACCTCGTGGAGCCCTTCCTCCTCGGCCTGGGCCTTCACGACGTGCGACCCGGGCACGACGAGGGCGCGTACGCCGGCCGCGACCCGCCGGCCCTCGGCGACCGCGGCCGCGGCGCGCAGGTCCTCGATGCGACTGTTGGTGCAGGAGCCGATGAAGACGGTGTCGACGGGGATCGCCCGCATCGGCGTGCCGGCCTCGAGGCCCATGTAGGCGAGCGCCCGGGCCGCGGCGTCGCGCGCCGACGCGTCGAGGAACGAGTCGGGGTCGGGAACGGTGCCGTCGAGCGGCACGACCTGGGCCGGGTTGGTGCCCCACGTGACGTGGGGGAGAAGCGCCGCCGCGTCGAGCTCGACTTCCTTGTCGAACGTGGCGCCCTCGTCGGTGACCAGGCTGCGCCAGTCGTCGAGGGCCTGCTCCCACGCCGATCCCTTCGGCGCGTGCGGGCGGCCGTCGAGGTAGGCGAAGGTCGTGTCGTCGGGGGCGACGAGGCCGGCGCGCGCGCCGGCCTCGATGCTCATGTTGCACACCGTCATGCGGCCCTCCATCGAAAGGCCACGGATCGCCGAGCCGCGGTACTCGATCACGCTGCCGATGCCGCCGCCCGTGCCGATGCGGCCGATGATGGCGAGGATCACGTCCTTCGCCGTCACGCCGGCGGGCAGGTCCCCCTCGACCGTCACGGCCATCGTCCCGGGCCGGCGCTGCGGCAACGTCTGCGTCGCGAGCACGTGCTCCACCTCCGACGTGCCGATGCCGAAGGCGAGTGCGCCGAAGGCGCCGTGGGTGGAGGTGTGGCTGTCGCCGCAGACGATGGTCATGCCGGGCTGGGTGAGGCCCTGCTCGGGGCCGATGATGTGGACGATGCCCTGGCGGCGGTGACCCATCGGGTAGAGCGGCACACCGAACTCGGCGCAGTTGGCGGCGAGGACCTCCATCTGGCGGGCCGAGATCGGATCCGCCACCGGCTTGTCGACGTCGGTCGTGGGGACGTTGTGGTCCATGGTCGCCAGCGTGAGGTCGGGCCGGCGGACGCCGCGCTTGCCCAGCCGCAGCCCGTCGAACGCCTGCGGCGACGTGACCTCGTGCACGAGGTGCAGGTCGATGTAGAGGAGGTCGGGCTCGCCCTCCGCGGAGTGGACCACGTGGCGGTCCCACACCTTCTCGCTCAGCGTCCGTGCCATCGCGGGTCCTCCCATGTCACACCCCTGTCGGATCGCCGTCTTCGTTCGCCGTCTCACATCGTGAGAACGTAGTCTTATGGCGTGGAACCGACGATATCAGCCCCGCCGTAGAGCGGCATCGGCGTGCTCGACAAGGCCGTCGCCGTGCTCGACGCCCTCGATGCCGGCGCCCTCACGCTCGCCGACCTCACCGGGGCCACGGGCCTTCCCCGGGCAACCGCGCACCGGCTGGCCACCGCGCTCGCGGTGCACGGGTTCGTCGGGCGTGATGCCGAGAACCGGTTCGTGCTCGGTCCACGGATGGCTCGCCGGTCGCTCGCCGACGCGGCCCGGCCGGCGCTCGAACGGCTGCGCGACGACACGGGCGAGAGCGTGCAGCTCTACGTCCGTCGGGACGATCGCCGGCTGTGCGTCGTGTCGCTCGAGTCGCCCCACTCGCTCCGCACGATCGTCCCCGTCGGCGCCGCCCTGCCGATGGATCGAGGGTCGGCCGCCAAGGTCCTGTCGGCGCGGCGCGAGGACCTGAAGCGCGGCTGGGCCGAGAGCGTCGAGGAGCGCGAGCGCGGCGTCGCGTCCGTGAGCGCGCCGGTTCGCCACGGCGACGACATCGTCGCCGCGGTGTCGGTGTCGGGTCCCGTCGAGCGGACGTCGCGCCGGCCCGGGGCCCGCTACGCGCTCGCCGTCGTCGCCGCGGCCCGGGCCGTCGAGGCCGCCGTCTTCTCGCACTGAGACGGACCGCGCCTCAGCAGCGGCCGGGCGGCCCGGGGTGCCGCGGCCGCTCGGACCCAACGGCGGCCTCGGCGCGGTCGACGACCGACGAGCACGCGTCGAGGAGTGCAGGCACGAAGTGGTGGGCGTCGGCGACACACGAGGCATGGTCGCCGGGCACGGTGAACACCTCGGCGTCGGGGATCGACTCGGCCAGCTTCAGCTGCCGCCGGGGCGGGACGACGTTGTCGTGCATCGTGACGACGACCGAGGCGGGCACGTCGACGCCGCCGATCCACTCGGCCGAGGTGAACCGGCCGATCGCCCAGCCGGCCTCGAGCACTGCGGCCGGATCGTTGCGTCGGATCTCGTCGGCCGCCCACTGCGCGAGCGGGCTCTGGTCGAGCCGGCGTTCGAAGATCCGGTCCGCGACCCGCCGGCGGAGCGTCTCCGGTGTGAGGCGCGCCACGCCGCTCAGCCCGAGCAGCGACGTGAACATGGCCCGCTCCTGCAGCGACCGGCCGAAGTTGCGGCTGGTGGCGCAGAGCACCAGGCCCGACACGAGGTCGCGGTGGCGCCGCCACACGAGCTGGGCGATCGGGCCGCCCATCGAGTAGCCGACCGGGATCACCTGCTCCGCGCCGAGCGCGCGGGCGAGCGCGGCGGCGTCGTCGGCGCATCCCTCGAGCGTGAACAGCCGCTTCGTGCGGATCCCCCGCCCGTGGCCGCGATGGTCGAGGGCGATCACCCGGAACCGGCGCGACAGGGGCTGGTAGCAGCGGAACCAGTTGAGGTCCGCGGTCGCCGTCCACCCGTGGAGCAGCAGGAGCGTGGGGGCGCCGGGCGGGCCCTCCGCCACCCGGCAGAACGTCGTGCCCCGACCGGGCAGGTCGACGTGGCGACCGGGCGGGAGCGGCGGTGCCAGCGTCATCCCGGGCCGTCGTCCAATGCGAGGGCGGCCTGGACCAGTGCGAGATGGGCGACCGCCTGGGGAAGGTTGCCCAGGAAGTCGCGCGTCCGTGGATCGGCCTGCTCCGGTACGAGGCCGAGCGGCGCGGTGAACGAGCACAGCTCCTCCATCCGCGCATGGGCCTCGTCCCAGCGACCGAGGCGCGCCAGTGCCTCGACGACCCAGAACGAGCAGGCGAGGAACGCGCCCTCGCCGGGCGGGAGCCCGTCGTCGGTGGTGTCGCCGTAGCGGTACACGAACGGACCGTCGCCGAGGCGCTGGATCACGCGGTCGACGGTCCGCTCGGCGACCCTCGTGTCGGGTGCCCACGGGTTGCGCCACACGACCTGCACGAGGGCGGCGTCGACCAGGTCGGCCGACGAGGTGTCCTGGCGGAGCCCGCCGTCGGCGGCGATCCCGTGGGCGTCGAGCCAGCCGGCGACGTCGTTGGCCGCGACACGCCACAGCGGCGCCGAGAGGTCGAGCGGGTTCCGGGCGGTCGCCAGCCTCGCCATGCGGTCGAGGACGTACCACGACGCCAGCTTCGAGAACACGAGCTGGCGCGGCGCGCTCCGGAACTCCCAGATGCCGCGGTCGGGCCGGGCCCACGCCTCCGACAGCCAATCGGTCATGCCGCCCAGGGCGGGCCACATGGCGGGGACGCGGCGGTCGCCGGCGAGCACCTGCTCGGTGTGGACCGCGCTCACCACGTCGGCGTAGAAGTCGAGCTGGAGGTCGCCGTCGGTGCGGGCGCCCACGCGCACCGGCTGCGAGTGGCGCCAGCCGTCGAGATCCACCTCGCGCTCGTCGGCATCGTCGAGCACCTCGCCGTCGAGCCGGTACGCGGCGCGCAGCGGGAACTCCTCGCGCCCGCACACGCCGGCGAGCCACTCGACGAACCGCTCGGCCTCCTCCGGCAGGCCGGCGTCGTACGCGGCGTCGACGGCGAGGGCGGCATCCCGCACCCAGGAGTAGCGGTGATCCCAGTTGCGCTCGCCCCCGATGCGCCCGGGCAGCGACGTGGTGGGCGCGGCGATCACCGACCCGTACGACGTCGTGAGGGCCCGCAACACGAGGAAGCTTCGTTCCACCGCGGCCCGGTAGGGGCCGTCGTACGTGAGGGGCTCGAGGTGGCTCCGCCACGCCACCTCGGTGCGATCGAGGAGGTCGAGCGCGGCGTCGACCGAGAGGGGATCGGGCCGCCCGTCGACGGCTTCGATCGTGACCACGCGCCGTTCGCCGGCATCGAGCCGGAACCGGGCCACGCGGCCGTCGACGGGCGCACCGGTGTGGACGGCGACGCCGTCGAAGGCGATCCCCTCCGACCAGGTGGTCACGTCGCGGGCCGGTCCGAAGGCCGACCCGGGCCGGACCTCGACGGTGACGTCGACCGGGCCGCGCCGGGCCGTGATGATGCGGACGATCCGTCCGTCGACGCGGCCGCGCGCCCACGGGAGGAGGTCGACCACCTCGAGCGCGGCCTCGCCGGCGTTCAGCACCGTGCGGAGGACGTTGGTGCGCTCGACGTAGGACTGGTCGCCCGCGATCGGTGGCCCGGCCGGCGCCACGCGGACGGCACCGCCGCCGGCGTCGAGCAGGCGGAACAGCGCTGCGGGCGCGTCGAACCGCCCGGGGCACCACCAGTCGATCGTTCCGTCGGCGGCCACCAGGGCCGCGGTCGCGGTGTCGCCGATGAGGCCGCGCGCGCGCAGCGGGAGGGAGTCTCCGCCGCCGTGCATGCCCTGTCCCGACCCGGCCGCGCTAGCGGCCGACGTCGACGATCTCGACCTTGATGCGGGCCCCCGTGGGTGTCTCGTACTCGACCACGTCGCCCTTCTTCCCGCCGTCGAGCAGGGCCGCACCGAGCGGCGAACCGGGAGAGATGATGTCGATGTCGTCGCGGCGCTCCTCCATCGACCCGATGAGGAACCGCTCGGTGTCGTCGTCGCCCTCGTAGCGCAGCGTGACGACCGAGCCGGGCTGCACCTCGTCGCCGCCGGCGTCGACCTCGACGATGACCGCGGTCTTGAGCATCGCCTGGAGCTGGCGGATCCTCGCCTCCATGCGACCCTGCTCCTCCTTGGCCGCGTGGTAGTCGCCGTTCTCCGAGAGGTCGCCGAGCGCGCGGGCGGCTTCGATCGTGCGTGCGATCCGGACCCGCCCCTCGGTGGTGAGCTCCTCGAGCTCCTTGGTGAGCCGCTCGTGCGCTTCTCGGCTCAGGTGGGTCTCGCTCATGTCACAGAGGCTATCCTTCGGGTCGATGTCCGCTTTCTCGGCCACGGGTGTCATCGATACGGGTGTCATCGATACGGGTGTCATCGATGCGGGTGTCATCGACACGGCTGTCATCGATGCCGCCGCGCACATCGAGGTAATCATTCGTTAGAGCACACGCAGCCCTGCGTGTGCTCGTCGTCGCCGCCCGAACGGGCGGCGTTTTTCTATCCAGGAGCACGTTGGCATGCCGCATCGGATCGGCGTCATCGGAGGAGACGGGATCGGGCCGCAGATCGTCGCGGCCGCGGTCGACGTCGTCCGGGCGACGGGGGTACCGGTCGACACCGTCGACTTCGACCTCGGCGCCGACCGCTATCTGCGCGACGGCCACGTCCTCGACGACGACGACCTCGAGCGGCTGCGCGGCTGCGACGCGATCCTCAAGGGACCGCTCGGGCCGCCCATCGGTGACACGTCGGTCCCGGGCGGCACCATCGAACGGGGCATCATCCTGCGGCTCCGCTTCGCACTCGACCAGTACATCAACTACCGGCCGTTCCTCGGCCGCGGCCTCGACTTCGTCGTGATCCGCGAGAACACCGAGGGTTCCTACGCCGGCGAGGGCGGGTTCCTGCGCAAGGGCACCCCGCACGAGATCGCCACCCAGGGATCGGTCAACACGCGCTTCGGCGTCGAGCGCTGCGTCCGGTTCGCGTTCGAGCTGGCCCAGTCGCGTGCTCGCCGGCACCTCACGCTGGTGCACAAGACCAACGTCCTCACGTTCGCGGGCGACCTCTGGAAGCGCACCTTCGACGAGGTCGGTCGTGACTACCCGGACGTGGCCACGGCCTACAACCACGTCGACGCGTCCTGCATCTACCTCGTCGAGGATCCGCAGCGCTACGACGTGATCGTCACCGACAACCTCTTCGGCGACATCCTCACCGACCTCGCCGGCGCCGTCGTCGGCGGCGTGGGCCTCGCCGGCACCGGCAACCTGAACCCCGATCGCACGTCGCCGTCGATGTTCGAGCCGGTGCACGGCTCCGCCCACGACAGCGTGGGCACCGACCGGGTGAACCCCACGGCCGCCATCCGGTGCGCGGCGTTGATGCTCGACTTCCTCGGCGAGAAGGACGCCGCCGGCCGCGTCCAGAAGGCCGTCGACGACGTGCTCGCCACCGACCCCGTCCCCGTCCAGATCGGCGAGCTCGTCGCCGCCCGCCTCTAAGGAGTCCCATGCCCATCACCCCGTCGAAGCAGATCTGGATGGACGGCGAGCTCGTCGCATGGGACGACGCCAAGGTCCACATCCTCACCCACTCCCTGCACTACGGCTACGGCGTCTTCGAGGGCATCCGCGCCTACCCGACCGCGCAGGGCCCGGCGATCTTCCGCCTCACCGACCACATCATCCGCCTCTTCAACAGCGCCAAGATGCTCATGCTCGACGTGCCGTTCACGGTCGACCAGATCATCGAGGCCACACGCGAGACGGTGCGCGTCAACGAGCTCGACGGCTGCTACATCCGGCCGCTCGTCTACCTCGGCTACGGCGAGATGGGACTCAACCCGCTGCCGTGCGACGTCAAGGTCGCGATCGCCGTGTGGCCGTGGGGCGCCTACCTGGGCGACGAGGGGATCGCCCGAGGCGTGCGGATGAAGATCTCGTCGTGGCAGCGCCACGACCCGAACGCGATCCCGCCGGCGTGCAAGGCCACCGGCATGTACATCAACTCCTCGCTCGCGAAGATCGAGGCGTTGAAGGCGGGCTACGACGAGGCGATCCTGCTCTCGCCCCAGGGCTACGTGTCGGAGTGCACGGGCGAGAACCTGTTCGTGGTCAAGAACGGCCGCATCGTGACCCCGCCCGTGTCGGCCGGCGCACTCGAGGGGATCACCCAGAGCAGCGTGATGACGATCGCCCGCGATCTCGGCATCGACATCGAGATCGGCAACCTGCTGCGCTCCGACCTCTACACGGCCGACGAGGGCTTCCTGTCGGGCACGGCCGCCGAGGTCGTTCCGATCCGCTCGGTCGACGACCGCGAGCTGGGCGAGCCCGGCCCCGTCACCCGCAAGATCCAGGAGACCTACTTCGCCGCCGTGAAGGGCGAGATCGATAGGTACAAGGATTGGAACGAGCTGGTCAATGGCTGAAGGTGGCGTCGTACCCGGGCGCGTCGACGTCTACGACACCACGTTGCGCGACGGGTCCCAGCAGGGCGGGATGTCGCTCACCGTCGAGGACAAGGTGCGCATCGCCGAGCAGCTCGACGCCCTCGGCGTGCACTACATCGAGGGTGGCTTCGCGGGCTCCAACCCGAAGGACGACGAGTTCTTCCGGCGGTTCCGCGACGGTGAGGAGGTGCTGCACCACTCCCAGCTCGTCGCCTTCGCCATGACCCGGCGCGCTGGGGGGCGCGCCGACGATGATCCGATCATGCAGGCGCTGCTCGAGGCCGGCACCGACGTCGTGTGCATCGTCGGCAAGGCGTGGGACTACCACGTTCTGCAAGCCCTGCAGACGACGCTCGACGAGGGCGTCGCCATGGTGCGCGACTCGATCGAGTGGCTGGTCGCGAACGGACGCCGGGTCTTCCTCGACGCCGAGCACTTCTTCGACGGTTACAAGCGCAACCCCGAGTTCTCGATGCGAGTGCTGCACGCGGCGGAGGAGGCCGGCGCGGAGGTCCTCGTGCTGTGCGACACCAATGGCGGCACCCTGCCGCACGATGCGGCGCGCATCGTCGGTGAGGTGAGAGCCGCGACCTCCGTGCAGATCGGCGTGCACTTCCACGACGACGGTGGCACCGCCGTGGCCAACACCCTCGCGGGCGTGCTGGCCGGCGCCACCCAGGTCCAGGGATGCGTGAACGGCTATGGCGAGCGGACCGGGAACGCCAACCTCTGCTCGATCATCCCCGACCTGACGCTCAAGATGGGCGTGGAGACGATCCCTCGGGATCGCTTCGAGCTCCTGACGCCCGTCGCCCACCACATCAGCGAGCTCGTCAACATCGCGCCCAACCCGCAGTCGCCCTTCGTTGGCGCGTCGGCGTTCGCCCACAAGTCGGGCATCCACACGTCGGCGATCGCGCGGGCGCGGGACGCGTACGAGCACGTCGATCCCGACCTCGTCGGCAACGGCACCCGCTTCGTGCTGAGCGAGCAGGCCGGACGATCGACGGTGGAGCTCAAGGCCCGGGAGGTCGGTCTCGATCTCGACGGACCGGCGATGGCGAGGCTGCTCGACGAGCTGAAGACGCTCGAGCACCGCGGCTACCACTTCGAAGCCGCAGACGGCTCGCTCGAGCTGCTCATGCGGACGGCGACGGGCTGGACCCAGGACTTCTTCGAGATCGAGTCGTTCCGGGTGATCACCGAGCAGCGCGACAACGGCTCGTTCATCACCGAGGCCACCATCAAGGTGCACGTGGGCGACGCCCGCATCGTCGCCACCGCGGAGGGCAACGGCCCCGTGAACGCCCTCGACGGCGCGCTGCGGTCGGCCATCGGCCAGGCGTACCCGTCGCTGGCGAGCCTGCACCTGACCGACTACAAGGTGCGGGTGCTCGACACCCAGAAGGGCACCGGCGCCGTGACCCGGGTGCTCATCGACTCGACCGACGGCGAGCGGACTTGGTCGACGATCGGGGTATCGGAGAACATCATCGAGGCGTCGTGGCAGGCGCTCTCCGACTCGATCGTCTACAGCCTGCTCCAGACCGCCCTCGACGGAACCCCCGCCGACTAGAGCCAGGAGCGACCGAACGATGGCCCAGCCCGACTACGTGCCGATCGCGCCCGGCGACCGCGTTCGCGAGGCCGAGCGCATTCCCGCGCCGAAGGCCTGGAAGACCGACCGGCCCGGGGAGATCGTCGGCCTGCGGGTGCCCGAGGGCGACCTCTTCGGCTCGCCCGGCCCCGACCAAGGCTACGGCCTTCTGCTGGCGCAGCAGTTCGCCGACCGGCTCGAGCTGGAGCCGGGTGAGCATGCCGAGGACGCCATCGCCGGCTGCGTCCCGGTCGCCATGAAGCGGTCGGCGCTCTACGGGCGGGCCCCGGTCGTCTACGACGTCGAGCACGCGTTCATCCTCTTCGGGTTCCTCGGTGGCGCCCCGCGTGACCTGCTCGACACGCGGAAGGGCTTGTTCGAGGCCTGCGCCGACGACTACTGGGCCCGCCGCCAGATCGTCGACATCGTCCCCGAGTCGACGCTGCGCATGCGGCCGGCCGAGGTCCGGGCGCAGCTGCCGGGCTGGCGCCAGCTGCTCAACGTCGAGGACGACGCGTCCGAGGCCTGACCGGTCACATGGCGACCTTCATCGAGGTCCTCGACAGCTCGGGCGACGGGCCCCGCCTCGCCGTGAAGGACCTGATCGACGTCGAGGGTGTCCCGACCACGGCCGGCTCGCGCGCCCAGGCGGCGATCGCCGGGCCCGCCGCCGCCGACGCACCGTGCGTCGCCGTGGCGCGCGCCGCCGGGGCGCGCATCGTCGGCAAGACCAACCTCCACGAGCTCGCCTACGGGGCGTCGGGGATCAACCCCTGGTTCGGCACCCCCGAGAACCCGCTCGACGCGTCGCGGGTGCCGGGCGGGTCGTCGAGTGGAAGCGCCGTGGCGGTCGCGACCGGCCAGGCCGACGTGGCCCTCGGCACCGACACCGGCGGGTCGGTTCGCCTGCCCTCGGCGTGTTGTGGCACGGCGGGCCTCAAGACCACCTTCGGGCGCATCCCGACGGCCGGCGTGTGGCCGCTCGCGCAGTCGCTCGACACCATCGGGCCGATGGCGGCCGACGTCGCCGGCGTCGTGCTCGGCATGTCGCTGCTCGAGGACGGGTTCGCCCCGTCACCCGTCGACGGACGCCGGCCTCGGGTCGGGCGGATCCGCAACGTCGTCGCGCTCGACCCGGTCGTCGACGAGGCGGTCGACCGCGCCCTCGCGGCGGCCGAGGTCGACGTCATCGACGTGACCCTTCCGGGATGGCAAGCCTCCATGGGCGCGTTCATGGTGCTGATCGCGACCGAGGCGTGGGTGAACGACGCGCCCCTGCTCGCCCGCGACCCCGACGGCATCGGGGCCGACGTCACCACGCTGCTGCGCGCCGGTTCCGCGCTCGGCGGGGCCGAGATCCGAGCGGCCCGAGCCGCGGCCGTGGCGTGGCGCGCCGAGGTGGCCGCCGCGTTGGCCGACGTCGACGCCCTGGCGCTGCCGACGCTGCCGACCTTCCCACCCCGCCTCGACGAGGATCCCGGCTCGATGATCCTGCACACGGCGGCCGTGAACGTCGCCGGCAACCCGGCGCTCGTCCTTCCGGTGCCGGCCGGCGGGCCGCTGCCCGCGAGCCTCCAGCTCATCGGGCCGTGGTACGGCGAGGAGCAGCTCGTCGCGCTCGGCGCGCGGGTCGAGGCCGCGGTCGCCACCCGCTGACCGCACCACTCGTCACCAGGGTTCGATGTCGCGTCCGGGCGTCGACGGATCGACCTCGCGTCGCGCGCGCCTCGCCTGCTCCGAGCGCCGGCGCTCGGCGCGGAGCGCGAGGCGGTGGCGGGCGAGCACGACCACGCCCATCACGGCGCCGAGCCAGACAACCAGGATGGCGCCCGCCATCCACCAGGGCAGGCTGCGCGGGATCTCGCAGGGCTCCGACGTGCACTGAGCGAGGAGCACCGCGAACGCCACGTCGCCAGACTACGGAGCGCGTTCGCGGACCGATGCCAGACTGACGCGGTGCAACCCCTCCTCCTCTCCGACGAGCAGCGCCAGTTCCGGACCGTCCTCCGCCAGTTCGCCGAGGAGAAGATCGCCCCGCACGCGGCCGAGGTCGACCGCACCGGCGAGTTCCCGTGGGCGTCGTTCGAGGCGTGCCGGGCCATGGACCTGCCGGCGCTCGGCATGCCGGCCGAGCACGGTGGCGCCGGCGCCGACCTCGTGACCCAGGCGATCATGGTGGAGGAGATCGCCCGGGTGTGCGCGTCGACGTGTCTCGCCCTGCTGATCTCGAAGCTCGCCATGATCCCGGTGATCAACTGGGCGAGCGACGACCTGAAGGCGCGCTACATCCCGAAGATCGCCACGGGCGAGTGGCAGGGGAGCTACTGCCTGTCGGAGCCCGACGCCGGCAGCGACGTGGCGTCGATGAAGACACGAGCGGTCCGCGACGGCGACTCCTACGTGCTCTCGGGCACCAAGTACTGGATCACCAACGCCGGCATCTCCAACACCTACACGGTCTTCGCCAAGACCGATCCCGACGCCGGTCATCGGGGCATCTCGTGCTTCGTGGTCGAGGCCGGCTGGGGGGTGAAGGTGGCCAAGCTCGAGGAGAAGATGGGCGTCCGCGGCAGCCCGACGGGGGAGGTGATCTTCGACGAGGTGCGGGTGCCCGTCGAGAACCGGGTCGGCGACGAGGGCCAGGGCTTCTACATCGCCATGGGCACCCTCGACCGCAGCCGGCCGACGATCGGGGCGCAGGCCGTCGGAATCTCCCAGGGCGCTATCGACCACGCCGTGCGCTACATGAAGGAGCGTCACCAGTTCGGCCATCCGATCGCCGACTTCCAGGGCCTGCAGTTCATGCTCGCCGACATGGCGATGAAGACCGAGGCGGCGCGCCTGCTCGTCCACCGGGCGTGCGCGATCGTCGACGCGGGCGATCCCGACGGGGAGCTCTCGATGGCCGGCGCCATGGCGAAGTGCTTCGCCTCCGACACTGCCATGGAGGTCACGACCAACGCCGTCCAGCTGCTCGGCGGCTACGGCTACACGAAGGACTTCCCGCTCGAGCGGATGATGCGCGACGCCAAGATCACCCAGATCTACGAGGGGACCAACCAGGTGCAGCGAGTCGTGATGGCGAGGAGCCTGCTCAGGTAGCGGCGGCCGTGGGCAGGGTGTAGGTGTTCTCGAGCTCGTCCTGCAGCACCGTCGCCACGGTGGCGGTGGTGTCGACGACGAGCTGCTCGTCGAGCACGCGGGTCCGGAACGTCCAGCCCGCCGGCAGCGCCAGCCGTGTGCCGAGCTCGGCGCACGCGGCTTCGGTCAACGTGGGGTCGACGCCGACGCAGTAAGCCTGCATCACGTAGGCGCGGCCGTCGGGGCTCACCAGCTCGTACACCGGCTTGCCGGCGTCGAAGAAGAACACCGCGCCCCGGTTGACGTGGCGCTCGGTGTAGGGCGCCAGCTGCGGCAAGGGGCCGAGGGCGACGGTCGCGATGCGTCGCATCAGGATCCCGCCGAACTCGCGCATGACCGGTTCGACGACGGCGACCTTCTGCCCGAAGCCGTCGAGCGTCCAGTAGCGGGGCCCGTTCAGCTTCACCATCGCCGCGCCGAGCTCCGCCGCGATCGCCGTCGGGTCGAGTCGCTCCCAGAGCTCCTGGGGGCAGTCGTTGAGCATCTGCGTGCCGTAGACCTCGGCCTCGAGCCCGCCGTCGCGGAGGTGGACCGCGAGCACCTCGCCGTAGCGCACGCCCCGCATGTCGGAGATCAGGCGCGCAGGAAGATCGTTGCTCTCGGCGACGGCACCGGCCATGGCTGACGTTCTAGTTTGTGGCAGATCAACCGTCAATAGTTTGCCTGCCGCGGACGAGGCGTCCGGGATGCTCGCCCGTGAGCTCGCCGTGGTCGGCGACCACCGAGCCGCGCTTCACGGTCGCGTCGTAGCCCACCGCCGGCTGCACGAGCCGCGTGCCGCCGGCGGGCAGGTCGGCGACCAGTCGCGGTGGCCGCACGGCGATGGTGTCGAGGTCGATCACGTTGAGGTCGGCCAGGTGGCCGGCGGCGACCACGCCGCGATCGGTCCAGCCCACGTGCGCAGCGGTGCGCTGGGTCTGCTGGTGCACGACGTACTCGAGGGGGAGGCGGTCACCACGCGCGCGGTCGCGGACCCAGTGGGCGATCGCCGTCGTGGGGAAGGTGGCATCGGAGATGGCATTGCAGTGGGCGCCGGCGTCGGACAGCCCGAAGATCGAGTGCGGCGACGTGATCATCTCGCGGACATCGTCGAGGTTGCCGCGCGCGTAGTTCATGAGCGGGAGGTACAGGAGGGTGGCGCCGTCGCCCTCGGTGAGGACGTCGTAGAGCACCTCGTCGGCGGGGCGGCCCGTCGCTGCGGCCAGGCCGGCGATCGACCGCTCGGGCGTCGGCTCGTAGTCGGGCGGATCGGTCAACGGATACATCCGGTCGTAACCCGAGTGGATCAGCGCGAGGAAGTCGCGAGCCATCGCCGCGGCCTCGCGGTGTTCGCGGAGCACCGTCGCCCGCAGATCGAGGTCGCGCAGCCGCCGGGCGCGCTCGGCGACGGGGAGGTGGCGCAGCGTCCGGTACGTCACCGAGAACGCGAGCGGGTTGGCCGAGGCCGCGAGGCCGAGGAGCACGCCGATCGGACGCACGGCCACCTGGGCCCGGACGGTGGCGCCCTCGGCGTTCCACCCCTCGATGGCGTGGAGCAGCTCGCGAAACCGATCCGGCGTACGATCGTTCTGCTGCACCGTGAACGAGAGCGGCCGTCCGACCTGGGTGGCGATCCGCCCGAGCAGGTCGAGCTCCCGGGCGACGAGGTCGTCGTCGTCGGACTGGTAGACGTCGGAGATGAGCTGGACCACCCCGGTGCCGCGCCGGCGCAGCGCGGCCGCCACGCCGAGGACCTCGTCGGCCGCGGCGGTCAGCGTGCCGATCTGCTCGCCCAGCGACGTGCGGTGCGCCCACGTGCGCGAGGTGGTGAAGCCGAGGGCGCCGGCGGCCACGGCCTCCTCCGCGAGTCGTGACATGGCGTCGATCTCGTCGGGTGTGGCACGCACGGTGTGGTCACCGCCGCGTTCACCCATGACGTAGGTGCGCAGCGCCGCGTGGGGGACCTGGGTGCCGACGTCGATCGTCCACCGGCGGCCCTCCAGCACGTCGAGGTACTCGGGGAACGTCTCCCACCCCCACGACATGCCCTCGGCGAGGGCCGTGCCGGGGATGTCCTCGACGCCTTCGAGCAGGCGGATGAGCCAGTCGTGCTTGTCGGGGCGGGCGGGCGCGAAGCCGACGCCGCAGTTGCCCATCACGAGCGAGGTGACGCCGTTGACCGACGAGGGCGCCAGGTCGGGATCCCAGGTCACCTGGCCGTCGTAGTGCGTGTGGATGTCGACCCATCCGGGGGTGACGATCCGGCCTTCGGCGTCGATCTCCCGCCGGCCGCGGCCGACGTCGGCACCCACCTCGACGATCCGCTCGCCGTCGACGGCCACGTCCGCTCGCCGGGCCGCCGCGCCCGTGCCGTCGACGACCGTGCCGTTGCGGATGACCAGGTCATGCATGGCGGCAACCGTACGCCACCGCGTCGCCGCCGGTCCGGTGCGCCATCTACCCGGTGGTGGGGATCGGCCGTGGCGCCGCCTGCGAAGATGCAGGCGTGGCCGACCTCGACACCGAACGTCTGACCGATCTCCGCGCCTTCCTCGACGCGTCGCCGTCGCCGTTCCACGCGGTCGCCGAGGCGGCGGGGCGCCTCGAGGCGGCCGGCTTCGTCGCGGTTGACGAGACCGCGGCCGACGCGGCGGCGGTCGAGCGGGGTTACGTGGCGCGCGACGGCTCGATCGTGGCGTGGGCCGGGCTCGGCGGCGACCTGCCGGTGCGGATGATCGGCGCCCACACCGACTCGCCGAACCTCCGGGTGAAGCCCCGGCCCGACCTCGGGCGCGACGGCTACCGACAGCTCGCCCTCGAGCCGTACGGCGGGCTCCTGCTCAACTCGTGGCTCGGTCGGGATCTCGGCCTGGCCGGTCGCATCGCCCTTCGCGACGCGAGCATCGTGCCCATCCGCAGCGCCGGCGCGGTGCTCCACCTCCCGCAGCTCGCGATCCACCTCGACCGGGAGGTCTCGTCGAAGGGACTGCTCGTCGACCCGCAGCGCCACACGCCGGCAGTGTTCGGCACCGGCGTCGCCGCCGCGGGCGACTTCGCGGCCTGGCTGGCCTCGGAGGCCGGCGTGGCTCCTGGCGACGTCGTGGCGTGGGACGTGATGACCTTCGACACCACCCCCGCCGGCCTCGTCGGCGCGGACGACGAGTTCCTCGCGTCGGGGCGGCTCGACAACCTCTGCTCGTCGTGGGCCGCGCTCGGGGCCATGCTCGGGGCCGGCCGCGGGCTCGTGGCCCTCTGGGATCACGAGGAGATCGGCTCGGCGACGAACCGCGGCGCCGGCAGCCCGCTCGTCGACGCCGTGCTCGAACGCCTCTATCCAGACCCCGTCGCCCGCCGGCGGGCCGTCGCCCGCGGCGTGTGCGCGTCGAGCGACATGGCCCACGCGACCCATCCGAACTACCCCGAGCGCCACGAGCCCGGCCACACGATCACGCCCGGTGGGGGGCCGGTCATCAAGACCAACGTCAACCAGCGCTACGCCACCGACGCCCGCTCGGCGCAGGTGTTCGTCGCGGCGTGCGAGGCCGCAGGCGTCCCGTACCAGTGGTACGCGCATCGCGCCGACATCCCCTGCGGCTCGACGATCGGACCGATCACGGCGGCGCGCCTCGGCATGTCGGTGGTCGACGTGGGGGCCCCCATGCTCGCCATGCACTCCGCCCGCGAGCTGATGGCGGCCGCCGACGCCCCGCTCCTCGAACGGTCGCTCACCGCGTTCCTCCGCGGCTGAGGGCCGCGCCCCGGCTGGGGAGACCACGGCCCGCCTGGCCGTCGGGTCAGTCCGCGGGCACGCGCTCGAGCGACACGCCGAGGCGGTGGAGCTTGTGCCAGCGCAGCCGCGCGCCCACGGCCGCGCTCGCGACCGATTGGATCACGACCAGGTACATCAGCTGGCGGTAGAACAGCTGTTGGAGCGGCACCGCCCAGAGAGGCCGCAGCGACTCGCCGTCGAGCGCGAACGCGTACGCCGCCATCGCGGTCTGCAACGCGGTGAACGCGGCCCACGCGGTGACGATGCCCAGGTTCCCGGTGGCCAGCGAGTAGAGGGCGGCGACGTCGACGATGGGCGCCACGAGGGCGACGACGACCTGGAACAGCAGCGCGTAGGGCACGCCGACGAGCCCGATGGAGCGCCGCTCGACCAGCGCCCGCCGGTGCTTCCACGCCGCCTGCAGCGTGCCGTAGCACCACCGGTACCGCTGCCGCCAGAGATCGCCCACCGACGATGGTGCCTCGGTCCAGGCGATGGCGCCGGGGACGTACACGACGCGCCAGCCGGCACGGGAGATGGCGATCGTCAGGTCGGTGTCCTCGGCGATGGTGTCGTCGCTCACGCCGCCGACGGCGTCGAGCGTCTCCCGGCGGAAGGCGCCGACGGCCCCGGGCACGGTCGGGATGGCGTGCACCACGTCGAGGAGCCGGCGGTCGAGGTTGAACCCCATGACGTACTCGATGTGCTGCCACCGACCGAGGAGCGTGCTCCGGTTCGCCACCTTGGCGTTGCCGCTCGTGGCACCCACGCGGTCATCGGCGAGCGGTGCGACGAGCCGGGCCACGGTGTCGGGCTGGAACACCGTGTCGCCGTCGACGAGCACGACGATGTCGTGCGCGGCGGCCGCGACGCCGGCGTTGATCGCGGAGGGCTTGCCGCTGTTGACCTGGCGGACGACGACGACACCCGGCAGCTCGAGCGCGTCGACGAGGTCGGCCGTGCCGTCGGTCGACCCGTCGTCGACGACCACGATCTCGAGGCCGTGCGGCCATTCGGACGAGGCCAGCGACCGGACGGTCGCCTCGATGCCGACCGCTTCGTTGTAGGCGGGCACGATCACCGACACCGGACCGGTCCAGGCGCCCCGGACCGTCTGGCGCCGCACCCGGTGGAACAGCGCGAACCCGAGGGCGAGGAGCGCCCGCAGCGCGACCAGCGCCGTCACCCCCACGAACAAGATGGGTAGCGAGTCCGCCACGAGCTCCGACGCGGCCACGGCTGCGACGATGACGGTCGCGTTCACCACGGTCGCGGCGCCGGCATGCCGGTTGACCTCGTCTCTCGTCAGACCGACCACCGTTCCGACGGCGCGCACCGGCACGCCGGCGGTGCGCTTGGTGTCGAGGAAGCGCTGAACCTCGCCCGCGGCGCCGGGGTCACGAGCGTCGATCACCGCGACGTCGCCCGGCGCCGCATCGCCGGCGGTGGTGCCGGCGACGAGGACATAGCCGCGCCCTGCCGCGATGCGGGCGGCGCGCAGCGCATGGACGTCGAGGTCGGCGCGGCGGGACGCCGTCGGAAGCAGCAGCAGGGGCGAGGTCACCCGACCGCGCGCCGCGAGCGAGGCTTGGGCGACGGAGAGGTCGAACCGCGCCCGCCACGGGGAGAGTCCCCGGAGGTCGGTGCCGCCGAACCCGGTGACACCGACCTCGTCGCCGACCGATGTCACCGCCGAGAACGCCTCCGGATGCCGAAGGACGTCTCGACCGTCGACGAACCACGTGGCGGTCGCGCCGTGCGCGGCGAGCTCCTGCGCGATGCCCACCGTCGTGCGCGAGCTCGGCAGCCCCACGAGGGCCAAGCCGACCGAGGAGCCGTCACCGTGGCCCGAGCGCAACGTGGGTCCCGAGAGGTCGATCACCGGTCCCGTGGTCGCGGGCGACGGCAGCGCCGGCCGCCCCAGGGCCTGCCTCGGCGCCGACGACCGGAGCATCCCTGCGGTGGCGAGCATCAGGACCAGCACCACCAGCAGCACCACGAGGACGACCCAGTGCGTGGGAGGGCGTCGGAGGAGCTCGCGGAGACGGCGACGCTGGGCCCCCCCGCCTCCCGCGCCGGGCGCGCCGGGGGCGATCGCTCGACCGACGGCGGGCGTCGAAGGCTCGACCGCGGTCACGGCCGTCCCGGCGTGCTCGTGGGTGGTCCGCCGCCACCCGGTGTCGAGGTCGGGGGACCATTGCCCCCGGTGGTCGTCGATGAGGTCGGCGCCGACGTCGTCGTGGTCGGGGCGTTGCCGCGACGCGTCGTCGTGGTCGTCGGCGCGGTCGTCGTGGTGGACGTCGCGACCGGCGCCGGCGAGGTCGTGGTCGACGCCGATGTGTGGGGGGCAGTGGTCGCGACACCTCCGGGCGACGACGGGGTGGGAGAGGGATGGACCGTCGTGGTCGTCGCCGGCGGGGCCGTGTGTGTCGCGAGGTCGGGCAAGGGCTCCTCGACGACGCCGGAGCCGACGGCGCCGCCTTGCGTGCCTGCTGGCCGGCGGAGATCGCGGACGCCGGGCAGGGCCACGTCGCCGATGCCGGGGATGCCGACCATCGTCGCGGCCAGCACCGTGATGTAGACGACGGCGGCGATGCTGACGGTCGCGACGACGATCCGAACGCCCCGCCGCCTACGCCCGGTGTCGTCCACGAACACCGGCGTGGATCCCGACACGCCCAGAGCGTAAAGAACTTCGAGCGACCGTTTCGTTCACGCTCAGATCACTGGGCAGGTACGGGGTTCACTGCGCAGGTGCGGGGTGCGGGCCCCGCTCGAGCACCGCGGCGGCGCGCGAGGCGACGCCTTGGAGTGCGTCGTCGTCGCCCGTCCACGCGCTCCATCCGAGATGGGTGGCCGCGATCTGCAGCTCGTAGCAGTGGTGACGCGCGGCGGCATCCTCGAGGTCGCCGGCGTCGAGCGGCGATCGCAGCGCGCGAGCCCAGAGATCAAGAGCGGCGATGCCCGGATGCCACGGCGCCCAGAACGTGCACCACGCCACGTCGTAGAGGAAGTCGCCGAAGACCGACAGCTTCCACGAGAAGACCGCGGTCACGCGTGAGGCGTCGGGCGAGAGGAGCACGTTGCGGTTGAGCAGGTCGCCGTGGACGAGATCGCGGCGCTCGGGGCAGGCGTCGAGCAGGTCGTGGATCCGCTGCTCGCAGTGCCGGAACAGGCGGTTGAGGTCGGGGTCACGGGCGAGGAGGGCCCTCCACCCATGGGTCCTCTCCCGAGGGTCGTCGACGAGTCGCTCGGTGAGCCATCCTCTCCACGTCGACGTGGCCGCCGGGTCGTGGGGGCCGTACCAGACCGCCGGCGACCCGGCAGGGGCGGGCACGGCGCGCATCGCCGCGAACATGCGGGCGATGGCGGGGCCGGCGGCGCCGGCATCACGAGGATCGACCTCCTCGAGGAACCGCCCGTGGTGGCGCACCGAGATGGCGTAGGAGGCGCCGAAGGCGTCGCCGACGTCGAGGACGGTCGGCACCGGGATGTCGTCGCGGCAGAACGCCATCGCCTCGCGGTCCATCTCGAAGCCCTCGCGGACGGTTCCGACGCGGAGCACCAGCTCCTGATCGCCGAGCCGGTAGCCGAAGGCGGACGACCAGTAGCCGGCGGCGAGCGGCTCGACGTCGCTGACGGATGACCCGTGGAGGTCGCACAGGAACGCCTCCACGTCGCGGAGCGCGGGTGAGGGCGGCGGCATCACGGCATCGTCGTCGACTTCCCGCGTCGGCGCGACGGCTTTTCGAGCGAGGCGGGAAAATGCCCGTGGCGCGGTCCTGCTCGGCTGCCACACTCGCCCGGTGAACGTCAGCGTCACCGCCACCGCCGATCCGTCCGCCGTTCTCGATCGTGCCGGCGCCTTCCTCGCCGGCGACCCCGTGCGCCACAACTTGATGCTCACGCTGCTGGCCGATCGGGCGCGCACCGGTGAGCCGGGTCGCTACTGGATCGCGTCGACCGCCGACGGCCCGGTCGGGGTCGCCTTCCAGTCGCCGCTCCACTTCCCGATCACGATCACGCCGATGCCGATCGTGGCCGCTTCCGCCCTCGCCGAGGCGATCGCCGGCGCCAACGGCGCCGTTCCCGGCGTGAACGGCGAGGTGTCCGCCGCCGCGTCGTTCGCGGGTCAGTGGACCGAGTGCCGCAAGGCCGCGGCGACGCCGCACGGCGGGCAACGCCTCTACGAGATCCGAGACGTGGTGGGGTCTACCGGTGCAGCAGGTGCGGTGCGGCCGGCGGCGGAGACGGATCGCGACCTCCTCGTCGGGTGGCTCGAGGGCTTCCACGCCGACACGGGCGAGCGCGGCGACGCAGCCGGCACGGTCGAGAAGCGCCTCCCGGCGGGTCACTTCTGGATCTGGGACGACGCCGGGGCCTCCTCCATGGCCGCGCTCTCGCCGGCTGTCGCCGGAACCGTCCGCGTCCAGGCCGTGTACACGCCTCCGGCGCGGCGGTGCCGGGGCTACGCGGGTGCCCTCGTGGCGGCGCTGTCGGAGACCGTCCTCTCGCGGGGCGAAAGGTGCGTCCTCTACACCGACCTCGCCAACCCCACGTCGAACTCGGTGTATCGCCGGATCGGCTACCGCGCCGTCAGCGAGATCCTCCGCTACCGCTTCGAGTAGCCGGGGCCGACCGGCCGACCGGCCACCGTCGTCGTCGATGGGTCCGCCACTCGGCGCCACTTCGCCACGAAACCTGGGGTGCGCGTTCGCGAAAGATGGGGTGTCGCTCCCGATGGCGGCGAGCCGGCGTCGGTCTACAACGACGCCATGACGACCATCACCGCCCCGACCACCTCCGCCACCACTGCGACCCGCCTCGACGCCGGCCTCGGCATCTGGCGCCTCGTCGCGACGTTCGTCGCCGGCGCTCTTCTCGCCGGCGCGGCCGCCACCGGTGTCACCGCTGCCGTCGTCCACGACAGCTCGCCGGCGAAGGTCACGACGCCGCGCATCGTGTACGTGACGCCCTCGGGCCCCGCGGATGAATGCCCCGCGCGCGCCGCGTCGCCGTGCTGAGGCAGCGCCCGATCGACCGCGAGACGAGCCCGGCTGTTGAGCCGGGCTCGTTGCATCCGTATCGTTTGTGGGCGGTGGGGCTCCTCGAGCGGGATGAGCATCTCGCGGTCCTCCTCGACCGCTTCCGTGAGCTCGACGCGGGCGGCCGGCTCGTGCTCGTCAGTGGCGAGGCAGGCGCGGGCAAGACCTCCTTGATCGAGGAGTTCCGCCGGCGGCATCTCCAGGAGGCGCGAGTTCTGGTCGGTCGGTGCGACGACCTGTTCGCGGCGCGCCCGCTCGGGCCTTTCGTCGACATCGCTCGCGAGCACCGGGGCGCACTGTCGTCGGCTCTCGCCGAGGGAGATTCGGCGGCGGCGTTCGAGGCGTT
Source organism: Acidimicrobiales bacterium (assembly GCA_036261495.1). GTDB lineage: Bacteria > Actinomycetota > Acidimicrobiia > Acidimicrobiales > CADCTF01 > DATAKR01. The sequence continues at coordinate 23,965 of DATAKR010000136.1, forward strand.
CCTCACCGACCTGTCCCGACCGCCGCACCCGGTGGTCGTGGTGTTGGAGGACCTGCAATGGGCGGATGAGGCGACGCTCGACCTGTTGCGCCTCCTCGCCCGGCGCCTCGACGTGCTGCCGTGCCTCATCGTCGCCACCCACCGCGACGACCTGGCGAACGACCACCCGCTCCGGCGGGCGTGGGGCTCACTCGTGGGCTCGGCGATCAGCAGGATCGAGCTTCCGCCGTTGAGCAGGTCGGCCGTGGCGGCGCTCGCGAAGGGGACCGGGATCGACGCGCGCTCGCTGTACGCACGCACCGGCGGGAACCCCTTCTTCGTCGCCGAGGTGATCGCGGGCGAACAGGACCAGGTGCCGACGACGGTTCGCGACACGATCCTCGCTCGTGCCACCCGCCTCGGCGGCAGCGCACGCGATGCGCTCGATGCGGCCGCGATGATCGGGTGCCGGTGCTCACCCGAGCTGGTGATCGACGTCGCCGACTGCGACCTCGACGCCATCGACGAGTGCATCCAGGCCGGGTTCCTCGTCGACGACGGCCACGTCATCGAGTTCCGTCACGACCTCACCCGCGAGGCGATCGCCAGCAGCCTCACCCCCTTGCGCCGCCGGCTTCTGCACCGTCGGGCGCTCGACCAGCTCGGCGATGACGGCGACATCGCGCGGCGCGCCCACCACGCGATCGGCGCGGGTGATCGCGATGCCATCGTCGACCTCGGGACTCGGGCCGCCGACCGTTGCACCGCGCTCGGCGCGCACCGGCAAGCCGAGCTGCTCTATCGAGCGGTGATCCAACATGCCGACGGCCTCCCGCCGGCGGAGCGTCTGCGGGTGCTCCAGCAGCACACCCGCATGTGCCTCCACGTGGAGGACATCCCGGGAGGAATCTCGTCCGGCGAGCAGGCGCTGGCGCTCCTCGAGGCGGGCGACGACGTCGTCGCGCTCGCCGAGTGGGAATCGGAGATGTCGTCGGCGTACTACAACGCCGCGCGAGCCCATGACGCCACCATCTTCGCCGATCGCGCCGTCTCCAGGCTCGAGCCGTTCGGCCGGTCGCCCGCGCTCGCCCGGGCGCTCGGTCGCCTGGCGGGCCGCCGCCTCGTGACGGGGCACTTCGACGGCGCGATCGACGCGGCGCGACGGGCCATCGAGATGGGTGAGCGCGTCGGGGAGCAGAGCATCATCGGCTACGCGATGAACGCACTCGGTGCAGCGCTCACGATGACGGGCAACGTGGGTGACGGCATCGTGTCCCTCCGTGAGGCCGTCGACCGATGCAAGGGGGACGGGCAGGTCAACGAGTATCTGGTCGCCAGCGCGAACCTCGGGAGCACGTTGACCGTCGCCGGTGAGCTGCTCGAGGCGGTCGAGGTCATCACCAACGCGACGCAGGTCGCGGAGGAACAGGAGCTGCTCTTCCGGCGGAACTGCCTCCTCGTGACCCGGATCGAGCCGTACTGGCTCCTCGGCTGGTGGGATCAGCTGCTGGCCGACGCGGAAGACGTGCTCGGCCAGCCGACCGTGTCCGAGCACCACCGCATGTTCGCCCTGGCTGGCCGAGGGCGGGTGCAGGTGCGCCGAGGCGATCCGGGTGCAGCGGCGACCCTCGCCGAGGCGTTCGAGATCGCCACACGAGGCGACGAGGTCCAGGTCGAGTTCCCCGTTCGACTGGCTCGCGTCGAGCTCTTGTGGCTCGCCGGAGATACGGGCGCGGCGCGCGATGAGGCGGCCGCCATCCTTTCGCTGATCGACCAGGTCGACGTGACGGGCCACCGCGACTTCCTCACCTGGTGCAGACGGCTCGGGATGGAGTGGCGGTCCGAGTACGACGCCCCGCCGATCCCGATGATCCTCGCGGACGACGCCCGCGGCGTTGCTCAGTGGTGGGAGCGGGTCGGGTCCGAGCACATGGCAGCCGACGCCCTCGCGGACAGCACCGACGAAGCCGACCTTCGCGAGGCGTGCGAGCGGCTGACGGCAGTCGGTTCGACGCCTCGCGCGTTGGAGGTCGCCCGACGCCTTCGCCGCCGCGGCGCCCGTGGCGTCCGCCGTGGACCGCGAGCGACGACGAGGGCGAACCGAGCGGGGCTCACCCCGCGAGAAGTCGAAGTCGCGGCGCTGCTGTGCGAGGGCCTGACCAACGCGCAGATCGCCACCCGCCTCGTCATCTCGCCCAAGACCGTCGACCACCACGTGTCGTCGGTGCTGGCGAAGCTCGGCGTAGGTGACCGGCGCACGGTTGCTTCGGCGGCCGCCGCGATCGGTCTTGCCATCGACTGATCCGCCGGCGGGAGCCGGCCCGGTGCCTCAGCCCGACGCGCCGTCGAGCACGCCGCGCAGCGCCTGCGCCGCGCCGAGCAGCCCCGCGCTCTCGTAGGGAACGACGATCTTCGAGTTGTCGCTGTCGGCGAACTTCGACAGCGTCTCGAGCTGGAGGATCGCCACCAGCGTCTGGCTCGGGTCGGCCGCGGTGATGGCGTCGTACACGGTCTTGATCGCCTGCGCCTTCCCGTCGGCCTCGAGGATCGCCGCCTGCCGGTTG
>DATAKR010000163.1:0-38142 GCA_036261495.1 Acidimicrobiales bacterium
CCAGATCGTGCAGCCGTACCGGAGCGCACGCTGACCGCGCCACGCCTCACGGCGGACGAGCAGCTCCTGTCGTCGATCCGCCTGAGCCATCTGGCGCTGAACGACACCGACTGGATCCGCGCCATCGACGAGGAGCTGGCGGCAGGGTTCGGCGCGCTGCACGGGATCGGGCGGGCGGTGTCGGTGTTCGGGTCGTCGCGCACCCCCCGCGGACACGCCGACTACGCGCTCGCCCGTGCCGTCGGGGCGGAGCTCGGTCGCGCCGGGTTCGCGGTGATCACCGGCGGCGGCCCGGGGCTGATGGAGGCGGCGAACCGTGGCGCCCGCGAGGTCGGCGCCGTCTCGGTGGGACTGAACATCGACCTCCCGCGCGAGCAGCACCTCAACCGCTACCTCGATGTGAGCGTGGGGTTCCGGCACTTCTTCGTCCGCAAGCTCATGTTCGTCCGGTATGCCTCGGCCTTCGTCGCCCTGCCGGGTGGCTACGGCACGCTCGACGAGCTGTTCGAGGCGCTGACCCTCATCGAGACCGACAAGATCCGGCACTTCCCGGTGGTGCTCGTCGGGTCGGCGTTCTGGGCCGGGCTCACCGACTGGATCCGCGGGCGGCTCGTCGCCGAGGGGACGGTGGTCGACGGCGCCGCCGCGCTCGTGCATGTCGTCGATGACCCGCGCCAGGTCGTCGAGGTCGTCACCCGGCACCACCGCCGCCGGGTCCGCTCGGCGCGGGCGCGCGTCGCCGCGTCCGCCCGCGCGTCCTGAGAGGAGCCCCATGTCGATCGCCCCTGTGGTCTCCTTCCTCGGCGGGGCGGGCACCGTCACGGGCAGCCGCTTCCTCCTCGAGACGGCGGCGGCTCGCGTGCTCGTCGACGCCGGCCAGTTCCAAGGGGTCAAACGGCTCCGGTTGCGGAACTGGGAGCCGTTCCCCGTCGACCCCAGGTCGATCGACGCCGTCGTCGTCACCCACGCCCACCTCGACCACATCGGGTACCTCCCGGCGCTCGTCGCCCGGGGGCTCGACGCGCCGGTGTTCGTCACCGAGAACACCGCGGCGCTCGCGCCGATCGTGCTGTTCGACGCCGCCCGCCTCCAGGAGGAGGAGGCCGAGTACGCCAACCGCAAGGGCTTCTCGAAGCACCGGCCGGCGCTGCCCCTCTTCACCCAGGACGACGCGGCGGCGGCCCTCGAGCTGCTGCGTCCACTTCCGTTCTCCGCACGCGAGGAGATCGCGAGCGGCGTCACCGCGAGCCTGCACCCGGTCGCCCACATCCTCGGCTCGGCCGCTGTGACGCTGACCGTCGATGTCGCCTCCGGCCGCCGCCGCACCCTGCTCGTCTCCGGCGACGTGGGCCGGCCGGCCCATCCCATCCTCCGCGAACCGCCGCCGGCGCCGGACGCCGACGTCGTGCTCGTGGAGTCGACCTACGGCGACCGCACGCACGAGGAGGAGGACGTCGCCGTCGAGCGCCTCGCGGACGTGATCCGCCGCACCGCGGGACGGGGCGGCACCGTCGTCATCCCCGCGTTCGCCGTCGATCGCACCGAGGTCGTGCTCCTCACCGTCCGGCGCCTCGTCACCGAGGGGCGCATCCCCTCGTTGCCCGTCTACGCCGACAGCCCGATGGCGCTCGACGTGCTCGACGTGTACCGCGACGCCATCGACGGGCGCGACGCGGAGGTCCGCCCGGAGCTCGACATCGAGGGCGACCCCTTCGACCCCGGCCGGCTCGAGGTGGCCCGCACGCCCCAGGAGTCGATGGCCCTCAACGACCAGCGATTCCCGTCGATCATCATCTCCGCGTCCGGCATGGCGTCCGGCGGCCGCGTGCTCCACCACCTCGCGAACCGCCTGCCGAGCTCGCGGAACTCGGTGGTGCTCGTCGGGTTCCAGGCGGAGGGCACGCGCGGCCGGCTCCTCGCCGACGGGGCGCGCGCCGTCAAGCTGCTCGGCCGGTACGTGCCGGTGCGGGCCGAGGTCGTCGACGTCGGTGGGTTCTCGGTGCACGCCGACGCCGGCGAGCTCGTCGAGTGGCTGCGACCGGCGCGCCCGCCCGACATCGCCTTCGCGGTCCACGGCGAGCCGGTGGCGGCCGCGGCCTTCGCCCGGCGGCTCGACGACGACCTCGGCTGGCACGCCGTCGTCGCCGGCGACGGCGAGCGAGTGCGGCTCGATTAGCCGGGCCGACCGCGATCGCGGGAAGACCGGTCCTGACGGTAGATTCGGTGCGTGCGGGATCAGCGGGATCTGACCGGCGGCCGGATGGCCGAGTTCGGCATCGCGGTGGCGCGAGCGGCCGACGGCACGTTGTGGGTGAGCCCGGCCGGCGAGCTCGACCTCCACACGGTGCCGGAGTTCCTCGCGGTGCTGCGGCGGGTCCTGTCCGAGGAGCCGTCGGTGCTCCTCGACCTTCGCCGCCTCACCTTCATCGACTCCCAGGGTCTCGGCGCGCTGGTGCAGTGCGCCAAGCTCGCGGGCGACTGCGACTTCCGGCTGGCCGGCGGCAATGCCGCGTTCGGGCGCCTCGCCGAGATCACCGGCCTGCATCACATCCTCCGGCTGGTCGAGCTGCCCGACTACGAGCCACCCGCCTGAGCGCCGGCGCGGTTGCGAGCCGCGCGACCGGTCGTCTTTGATGGTGGTCGTGGAGGAAACGACCGTGGCGATTCCGACACGCGTGCTCGTGCTCGGGATGGCCCACGAGGACGGCACCCTCCTCCCCGAGGAGCTCCTTCCGGTGGCCGGCGCCTGCGGGCTCACCGCCGACCAAGTGCGTTCGTGCGTGCGGCGCCTCGTCGCCGAAGGCCTGTTCGTGCGCGACACCGCCAGCCGGCCGACGCGGTACACCGCGACCGAGCGAGGCATGGCGGCGCTCGGGGCGACGGTCGAGCGGACGCGACTCGCGTACGTCCAGGATGCGGCCGGGCGGGGCTGGGACCGGCGCTGGCGGCTCGTCGCGTTCGCGGTGCCCGAGCGCGATCGGGCGGCGCGCGACGCGTTCCGCGACCATCTGATCGAGCTCGGCGGAGCCGCCGTCCAGGGTGGGCTGTACGTGTCGCCGCACCCGTGGCACAAGGACGTCGCGGCGTTCGCCGAGCGGCTCGGAATCGCCGGCGCGGTCACGCTCCTGACCACCGACGACCTCGACGTCGGCGGGGTCACCGACCCTCGGAAGCTGGCCGAGGCGCTCTGGCCCATCGAGGCGCTGGCCGCCCGCTATGAGGCGTTCGTCGACCGGTTCGCCACGGTTCCCGACCGCCTCACCGAGATGCGCGCCCGCCACGAGCGGCTGCCCGACGCCGCGTTCCTTCCGGGCGCGCTCGCCATGGCGGTGGCGTTCGCGGCGTGCTTCGACGACGACCCGCTCCTCCCACCCGAGCTCCTGCCCCGCCCGTGGCCCGGACGGGCGGCACGCGACCTCGTGATCAAGTCGCGCCGCCTCGCGCTCGCCATTCGCAAGGGCCAGGGCCGGCCGGCGCTGTTCCGTGCCACGTTCGACGACGCGGTCGAGCTCATCCCCTGACGCCGGCAGGCGCCGGTTGCCTCCGGAACCGCCACCGGCTAGAACCTGACCGACCGGTCAAGAACTCAGGGGGAAGTGCTGTGGGGGATCTGGACGGCAAGATCGCCGTCGTCACCGGAGCGAGCCGAGGGATCGGCGAGGCCATCGCGCGCCGGTTCGCGACGGAGGGTGCCGCGGTGGCGGTGACGGCGCGGACGGTGGAGAGCGGGCAGAGCCAGTTCGAGGGCACCATCACCGAGACGGTCGAGAAGATCCGCGCGGGTGGAGGCACCGCCATCGCCATCGCCGCCGACCTGTCGAAGCCCGAAGACCGCCGGCACGTGCTCGACGAGGTGACGCGCGAGCTCGGGCCCATCGACATCCTGGTCAACAACGCCGCCGTCACCTGGTTCGAGCCGGTGCGCGAGTTCAAGGAGTCGCACTACCGCCTCATGTTCGAGGTGCAGGTGCGGGCGCCGTTCGAGATGGCGCAGCTGGTGCTGCCGTCGATGATCGAGCGCGGTGGGGGCTGGATCCTCAACATCTCCTCCGGTGCGGCGCGCCACCCGCAGGGCCCGCCCTACGAGCGCCGGCTCGGCGGCGGCACCGTCTACGGCATGTGCAAGGCCGCCCTCGAGCGGTTCACCACCGGCCTCGCCGCCGAGGTGTGGGACGTCGGCGTCGCCGTCAACGTGCTCTCGCCGTCCGGCGTGGTCGCCACCCCTGGCGTCGTCCACCACCGGCTGATCCCGCCGGGCCGGGAAGACATCGCCGAGCCCGTCGAGGTCATCTCCGAGGCCGCGCTCGCCCTGTGCAGCGGCGACCCGAAGACGCTCACTGGCAAGATCACCTACAGCAAGCAGCTCCTGCAGGAGCTGGGGCGCGAAGCCCGACCCCTCGACCCGATCAGCTGACAAGGAGTACCCGTGCCCGAGCTCAACGAGGCCGTCATCGTCGCCGCCACCCGCAGCCCCATCGGGCGAGCCAACAAGGGCTCGCTCGTGGACGTGCGGGCCGACGAGCTGATGGCCGACATCCTGAACGCCCTCCTGGCCAAGGTGCCCGAGGTCGACGTCACCCAGGTGCAGGACATCATCTGCGGCAACGTCGCCCAGTCGGGCGAGACCGGCTTCAACATCGCCCGCACCGCCTCGATCCTCGCCGGCATCCCGCAGTCGGTGCCGGGTCACACCGTCCAGCGCTTCTGCGCGTCGTCCCTGCAGGCCATCAACACCGCCGCCAACGCCATCAAGGTCGGCGAGGGCGACATCTACATCGCGTGCGGCGTGGAGAAGTCGTCGGCCCCGCCGCCCGTGGAGGGTGAGGAGAAGCCGGCCGGCCCCCGCCGCAACCCCTTCGGCCCCGGCGGGCTCAACCCCAAGCTGCTCGGCAAGAACGGCGGCGATCCCGCCTTCCCGTTCGTCTACATCCCGATGGGCCTCACCGCCGAGAACGTCGTCGACAAGTACGGCGTCTCGCGTGAAGACATGGACGAGTTCGCTGCGCTGTCGCAGAACCGCGCCGTCCACTCGCAGAAGAACGGCATCTTCGACTGGGAGATCTCGCCGATCACCAAGGCCGACGGCACCGTCGTCACCCAGGACGACGGCCCCCGGCCCGACACCACCGTCGAGAAGCTCGCCCAGCTGAAGCCGGCGTTCAAGCCCGACGGCTCCGTCACGGCCGGCAACGCGTGCCCGCTCAACGACGGCGCCGCCGCGGTCATGGTGATGAGCCGGTCGAGGGCCGACGAGCTCGGCCTCCAGCCCCTCGCCCGCATCGTCGCCACCGCGTACTCGGGCAACAACCCCGAGATCATGGGCGTGGCGCCGATCGACGCCATCGGCAAGGTCCTGGCCATGACCGGCATGACGATCAAGGACATCGACTTCGTCGAGCTCAACGAGGCCTTCGCCGCCCAGGTGCTCCCGGTGTGCCGCGAGACGGGCATCGACATCGAGAACCAGCTCAACCCGCACGGTGGCGCCATCGCCCTCGGTCACCCCTTCGGCATGACCGGCGCCCGCATCATGACCACGCTCATCAACGACCTCCGCTCCGAGGACAAGCAGTGGGGCATGGAGACGATGTGCGCGGCCGGCGGCATGGCCATGGCCACGATCATCGAGCGCCTCTCGTAGCGCCGCCCCCCGGCGCTTTCTGAGGATCGTCGTCGTTCCGACGACACTCATCCTCAGAAAGCCGTCGGGCGTCAGCGGTTGACGGGTCGGATGAGGGCCTCCTGGCAGACGGAGATCGCCAGGAGGCCCTCGCGCGTCCAGAACGTGCCGCGCGCAAGGCCGCGCGCGTTCGAGCACGCCACGGCTTGCAGGTCGTAGAGCAGCCACTCGTCGGCGCGGACCGGCCGGTGGAACCACATCGTGTGGTCGAGGCTCGCGGACATGAAGCGCTCCCACTCGTCCTCGCCGTCGCGCAGCGGACGGCGGGCGGCGCCGACGGGCCCCGAGTCGGATGCGTACGCGAGCACGCAGGCGTGGACGACGGGATCGTCGGGCAACGTGCCGTCGGCCTTCACCCACTGGATCCGGGTCGAAGGCGGGCGGGGCGGCTCGACCTCGCGGAAGTCGATCGCCTGGCGGTGGGGGCCCCAGTGGTCGTCGCGCCGGACCTCGTCGGGCGGCGGCACCCAGTCGAGGCCGCACTGCTGCTGGAACTCGCCGCCCGCCTCGGCCTTGTGGAACGAGGCGTCGAGGTTGAAGATCGCCTCGCCGTCCTGGATGGCGACCACCCGGCGCGTGGTGAACGACTTCCCGTCGCGGATCCGGTCGACCGAGTACACGATCGGCATGGCGGGGCGCCCCGGCCGCAGGAAGTAGGCGTGCAGCGAGTTGACGCGGTGATCGGCTTCCACCGTGTAGGCCGCGGCGCGCAGCGCCTGGCTCGCGACCTGCCCGCCGAACACCCGTCCGTGACCCTCCGTGGGGTTGGCACCGCGGAAGAGGTCGCGGTCGATCCGCTCGAGGTCGAGCAGGAACAGCAGTCGGTCGAGGCCCTCGCGCACGGAGGGCGACACTAGGAGACCGCCGGGCGGGTGCCGTCGAGGTTGAGGCGGACGTAGTCGATGGTGACCGGCGAGCCGAGCCGGGTCGCGACCCGCTCGACGAACTCGTCCCGGTCGCCCTCGGGAAGGCGCTGGACGTGGGCGCCGAGGTTGATCGTTCGGAGGTACTCGAGGGGATCGTCGGGCACCACGGGATTGGGCTCGAGCCACGCGCGGATGCTCTCGAACCCGGCGGCCGCCATCCGCTCGCCGGTCTCCTCGGCGGCGGCCATCCGGCTCGGACGGGTCCAGCCCTCGAACCGCGGCGCCCAGCGAGGGTCGCCGGCCGCCACCGCGTCGGCGGCGGCGAGCACTGCCGCGAGGTTGCCGGCGCCGCCGCACTGCGCCACGAGCCGGCCGCCGGGGCGGAGGGCGGCGAAGAGGCTGGCGAACAACCGGTCGTGGTCGAGGATCCAGTGGAACGTGGCCGTCGACAGGATGGCGTCGACGCCGGCCGTTCCGGGGGCCGCACGAGTCAGCACGGCGGGCAGGTCGAGCAGGTCACCCTCGACGACGAGCACGCGGTCGCCGAGCGCGGCGAGGTTCGCGGTCGCGGCCGCCACCATGGCCGGGTCGGCGTCGACCGCGAACACCCGGCCGCCCGGCAGCCGCTCCGCGAGCGCCTCGGTCACCCGGCCGGTGCCGCACCCGGCGTCGACGACGGTCTCGCGGCCCGCAAGCGGGAGGCGCTCGAGCACCTCGAGGCCCATCGCCTCCATCGGCCCCGAGACCTTGTGGTAGCTCGCGGCGTCCCACGTGCGCTCTGGCATCAGCGCGCCTCGGACATCAGTGCGTCTCGAGCACGCGGCGCGGGTGCCGGCCGTCGACGTAGCCGACGAAGGGCGGGTAGATGTTGTATCCCAGCAGCTCCTGCAGCCGCTCCGGCAGCATCGCGGCGACGGCCCTCGGCACCGCGAGCACGTGGTTCTCCTGAGGACGCAGCCACGACACGACGTACTCGAGGATCACACCGAGGCGGGCCCGATCGGTGCGGTTGGCGCCGCCGCCGTGCCACACGCTGCCCGTGTAGAACATGACCGAGCCCGCGGGCATCTCCGCGAGCACGGGCCGGTCGTCGGGACCGGGGCGGCGATCCCACCGATGGCTGCCGGGGAGGATCCGCGTGGCGCCGTTCTCCTCGGTGAAGTCGTCGATCGCCCACATCGTGTTCATGACCACCTCGCCGTGGGGCGTGGGCAGCGGGTAGATGCTGTCGTCGCGGTGCAGCACCTGGGCCACCTCGCCCGGCGCGATCTCGATCCCCGTCGGCGCGCTGAGCTGGTAGTGGCCGAGGACGGCGTCCATCACGCCGAGCAGGAGCGGGTGGACCGCCCACGCGTCGAAGCGACGTGTCTTGGCGAACAGCGCGTAGATGCGCCGGGTCGAGTGGCCCTCGAAGTCGTTGCGGCCGAGCGGTGTGGCATCGAGGATCGCCGTGAGCTCCTCGCGGATGGCCGCGACCTCGTCGCGGGGGACCATGCCCTCGACGACGGCGTACCCGTCCTCGTCGAGCCCCGCGAGCACCTCTTCGACCGACGTCGCCGTGCGCATGGTCGCCAGCCTGCCATGACCGGCGGCACCGTCGGGGCCTCATAGGCTCCGGCCGATCGCGATGCCGGACCTGACCGTCGCCACCCTGAACCTCTTCAACAACGAGCACGGACGCTGGGCCGATCGCGAGCCGCTCGTCGCCGGCCAGGCGCTCGCGCTCGACGCCGACGTGTTGACGTTCCAGGAGGTCGACGCTGGCAGCGACCAGATCGACCGGCTCGTCGCCGCGCTCGGTGGCGGGTATCGGCCGGCGGTCCTCGCGAGCCCGGTGCCAGGCAGCATCAAAGCCCTCGCCATCCTCACGCGGCTGCCCGTGGTCGAGCGCGACGACTGCACCGGCCTCGGCCGCGGCGACGTGGCGCTCGCGGTGCGCCTCGACGCCGCCGGGCAGCCGGTCTGGGTGGCGACGACGCACCTCCTGTTCGCCCCGACCCGTGCCGGCAGCGAGATCCGGCGCGGCCAGGCCGCCCGCCTCCTCGAGTGGCTCGGCGACCGCCACCCGGTCGTCCTCACCGGCGACTTCAACGCGACCGACGGAGGGGCGACGGTCCGGCTCGTGAAGGCGCGGCTGCGGTCAGCGCACGAGGCGGTGCACGGCCACGAACCCGAACGCACCCACCCGACGCCACTCGTGCACGCGGTCGACACCGAGGCCGCGTTCGGGGTGCCCGAGCTGCCCGCCGGCGGTGTCGGGATCGACTACGTGTTCGTGAGCGACGACGTCGAGGTCGCCGACTGCCGCCTCACGTTCACGCGCCCGTCGCCCGAGGAGCCGGCGCTGTATCCGTCCGACCACTTCGGGCTCGTCGCCAGACTGCGGGTGTGATGACCGCCGACGACCTTCCGCTCCTGCCCCGTCCGCGCTCGGTGGCGCTCACTGGCGCCCGGGTCGAGGCCCGGCCGCCGGCCGCCGTCCGCGACCCGTCGCTGCCGGCGCAGGGCTACCGGCTCCGCATCTCGGGCGGCGGCGTCACCATCGAGTCGTCCGAGCCGGCCGGCGAGTTCTATGCCCGAGCCACGCTCGACCAGCTGGCGTCCGTGTCCGACGACGGTCGCCTCCCCGAGGGCGAGATCGTCGACTGGCCCGACCTCGCCGTGCGGGGGGTCATGCTCGACGTGTCACGCGACAAGGTGCCGACGATGGCGACGTTGAAGGACCTCGTCGCCCGTCTCGCGTCGTTCAAGGTCAACCAGGTGCAGCTCTACATGGAGCACACCTTCGCCTACGCCGGCCACGAGGAGGTGTGGGCGTCGGCGAGCCCGTTCACGCCCGACGAGATCCGCGAGCTCGACCGCTTCTGCGCCGACCGCCACGTCGAGCTCGTCCCGAACCAGAACTGCCTCGGGCACATGGAGCGCTGGCTCCGGCACGACCGCTACCGCCCGCTGGCGCTCATGCCCGACGGTTGGATCGACGGCCGCGGCCGCAGGCGCGCCCCGATGACGGTCGACCCGTCGAACCCGGCCGCGCTCGACCTCGCTCGCGACCTTCTCGCCCAGCTCGTCGGTTCGTTCTCGAGCGGCCGCGTGCACGTCGGCCTCGACGAGCCCTGGGAGCTGCCCGACGACCGCTTCGACGACTACCTCGCCTTCGCCGCCGCGCTGCGCCGCCTGCCGGACACCGCTGACCACGAGATGCTCATGTGGGGCGACATCGTCGGCCACCACCCCGACCGCGTGGCCGATGTTCCCGACGGCCTCACCGTGTGCGAGTGGGGCTACGAGGACTGGCACCCGTTCGAGGAGCGCGGCCGCCTGCTGGAGAAGGCGGCGCGTCCGTTCTGGGTGTGCCCGGGGACGTCGAGCTGGATGACGATCCTCGGTCGGGTCCCCAACATGGTCGGCAACTGCCAGGCGGCCGCCGATGCCGCCCGAGCCCACGGTGCGGCGGGCTACCTCGTCACCGATTGGGGCGACAACGGCCACCACCAGTACCTGCCGGTCGCCGAGCCCGGCTTCGCCTACGGGGCGGCCGTCTCGTGGTGCCTCGACGCCAACCGCGACCTCGACCTGGCGGCGGCCCTCTCGGCCCACACCTTCGCCGATGCCACCGGCCGTCTGGGCGCGGCGCTGGTCGAGCTCGGCGGGGTGTCGCGCCTGATCGGGCCGCAGCGGCCCAACGTGTCGGTGCTCGTGCTCCACCTCTACTCGCCCCGGTTGCGGATGGGCGAGGGGCTCACCGAGGGGCTCACCGTCGACGACCTCGACCGGGTGCGCGCGACCCTCGCCGCGGCCCGGGCGTCGGTCGCCTCGTCGACGCCCACCCGGGCCGGCGGCTCGCTGGTCGTCTCCGAGGTCGAGGCCGCCTGCGACCTCGTCGACCTGCTGGCTCGCGACGCGCGGGCCCGCCTGCTCGCCGGTGGCCGGCTCGACGACGTCGCGGTGGCGCACCGGCTGGCGTTCGCGGACGAGCTCGACGCGTACACGGAGCGCCACCGCGAGCTGTGGCTGGCCCGCAACCGGGCGGGCGGGCTCGACGACAGCTGTGCCCGGTTCGGCGTACTCGCCGCCGCGCACCGCGCGGTGTGATCATCGTCGGGTGATCATCGACAGCGACTCGCACCTGTACGAGCCCCGCACCCTCTGGGCCGACCACGCGCCGGCCGCCGACCGCGACCTCACGTTGCGCATCGACGACGATGACCTCGGCTACCCCTGGCTGATGCTCGGCGACCGGCGGATCGAGGTGCTCGGCATCCACCGGCCCGGCGAGAACGCGCAGTCGGGACGGCTTCGCGAGGCCCTCCGCGAGGGACGCCCGTCGGGCTACTCGTACGACGACATGCCTGCCGACTTCTGGGATCCGGCCGCGCGCGTCAGGGTGCTCGACGAGTTCGGCATCGGCGAGGCCGTGGCCCTTCCCAACTGCGGGATCATGTGGGAGCGGCCCCTCGAGGACGACCTGGCGGCCACGCTCGTGAACATGTCGGCGTGGAACCGGTGGTGCGAGTCGGTGGTCGTCGACGGCGCCGGCCGGCTGCACCCCGTCGCCCACGTCACCCTGCGCGACCTCGAGTGGCTCGAGCGCGAGCTGGCGTCGCTGTCGGCGGCCGGCGTGCGGCTCGCGATGGTCGCTCCCTCCCTCGTCGACGGCCGGCGGCTGTCGCATCCCGACCACGAGCGGGCCTGGGCGGCGTTCGCGCGCCACGGCATCGCCGTCGTGTTCCACATCGCGCAGTACCGGATGCCGTTCGACGATGCGTGGGTCGAGGGCGACCCGGATTGGTCGAACCCCGTGCTGTCGTCGGTGTTCATGTGGACCGCACCGGCGCTCGCCCTGGCCGACCTCACGACGCGGGGCGTGCTGGCCCGCCACCCCGACCTGCGCATCGGCGTGGTCGAGCTCATGTCGGCGTGGCTGCCCCAGTTCCTGTTGATGCTCGACGGCGGGTTCGGCTTCCACGCCGACTTCAACGGCGCACCCCTCACGAAGATGGAGCTGCTTCCGAGCGAGTACCTGAAGCGGCAGGTTCGCGTCGCCGCGTTCCCGTTCGAGCACCCGGAGCGCCTGGCCGCGGCCACCGGTGACCTCTACATGTTCGGGAGCGACTACCCGCATCCCGAAGGGCTGGCGCACCCGATCCCCGACTTCGAGGCGCGCACCGGACGCGGGCCCGGCGACGACCCGGTGTTCTACGGCGGCAACGCGGCCTGGCTCCTCGGGCGTCGCGCCTAGACGACGTCAGAACACCCCCGCCGGCGGACGTGGCGGCGCCGCCCCCGCGGCCTCGGCTCGGGCCTCCTCCCGCCGGTGCTCCTCGGTCCAGCGCCGGCGGTCGGCGTCGCGCCGGGCCTGCTCGAGCCGAGCGTCGTCGGCGGCGGACTCGATGGCACGGGCCGCGCTCCGGAGCGCGGCGGCCAGGTCGGCAGCCTGGGCCTTCATGCGCGCCAGCTCGCCGTCGAAGCGGTCGCGTGCCGGGCCTCGCCACGCCCGCGTGGCCTCGGCCGCGAGGCGGAGCCGGTGATCGGTCTGGTCGTCGAGGAGCCGGGCGCACCGGCGGAGCTCCTCGACGACCGCGCGCGCCGCGGCGTGATCGAAGCGAACATCGGTCCAGTTCGGCTGCCAGCTGGGCATGCGATGTGGTGTCCTTCTGCGGAACCGGGTCGGAAGCGAGCGCCGGCCGCACGGCGGCGGGAGCCGTGCGGCCGGCATGCCGTGCCGAGGGGGAGGGGCACGACGACCGTGAGCGGGAGGCGTGGGGTCGGCCGGTCAGTTTCCGGCCGCGAAGATGTCCTCGAGGATCGAGTCGACCTTCACCTGGAGCTCGTTGAGCGCCTCGATCATCTTCGTGAGCGCCGAGTTGGTCTCCGGCCAGACGCTGCCCGAGAACATCGCCGCCTTCGAGCCGCGCCAGCACTCGCCGTCGGCGAGGTGGTGACCCTGCGACTGCAGCTCGCACACCTGCTGCTTGAGGCCTCCGTGGACGATGGCTCGCAGCTTGGTGGCGGCGGCTTTGGCGTCGGGGGTGACACGGACTTCCTGCATCGGAACGGTTCTCCTTGTGGTCGCGGATGCCGCGGACGGTGCCGAGAACCTAAAGCCTCAATGCATTTCATGTCAATAGGATGTTCTAGGATGCTCTTCTGTTGCGCCGGGGCCGGCGTCCGAGGATCGGGGGGCGCGGTACCTCGGTCGCTCGGTCGGAGCTCCACGGCGCGCGGGGCGCCGCCGTCAGGGCGGCCAGCGCCAGGAGCACCGTGTCGTAGTTGACCCGCCAGCCGGCGAAGTCCCGCCACGCCCGGTCGCGATCGGCGACGACGGGCGCACCGACGGCCGCAAGGCGGTCGAGCGCGTCCTCGAACTCGGCCCGTTCGATCGAGATGGGGTCGGTCGGCGCGGGATCGTGGTCGTACTCGACCGCGAAGAAGTCGGCGATCCGGCGCAGCGCGAGGTAGCCCGAGCGGATGCACAGCTGCGCCTGCGGCGACGTGGGCACGTCGAGGGCCGCGAGCGACAGTGCCGCGCCGTCGAGGAGCGCGCCGGCCGCGGTGATCCACGACCGGTCGGGGTCGGGCGAGCGGAAGAACGCGAGCGCGCCGATGGACGAGTGGCTCTCCTCGACGTCGGCGAACCACACCTCGGCGCGGTCCCACAGGTCATCGGAGCGCGGCATGAGGCCGATGCGGTGGTACCGCTCGAGCATCGTGACCGCCGAAGGCGGGCTTCCGGCCCGCACCGCGACCAGCGACACCAGCGTCTCGCGCCGGCCGAAGGCGGCGTAGATCGTCGGCAGGTAGGTGATGAGGAGCGCGAGGAGGCCGATCCCGAGCGCGGCCTCGGTGAAGCCCGCCAGGGCCGCGACGCGGCCGGTCGGGTGGTCGAAGCCCAGCGTCAGCAGCGACGACCCGCTCAGCTCGACCGCTCGCCACGGCGGCTCGCCCAGCGCGCCGTAGACCAGGGCGTACCCGACGAGGACGAGCGTGAGCCACACCCCGGGGAGCGCGAGCAGCGTCACCGGTGCGTAGAACACGAGGCGGCGGTCGACGGCGGCGTAGTCGTCGCGCCGGCGCCACAGCGAGGCGCGGAAGGCGCGCTCGGTGACGAGGAACACGACGCGCGACAGGACGACCGGGAGCGACCGGGGGACGACGAAGGTCCGCACGGCGGACATCACCGTCGAGACGACGAGGGTGACGCCGGCGATCGCGGCGACGGCGCGAACGAACCACATGACACGCGATACAAGCAGGGGTAGAACGGTGGCGTCCGGAGAGTTCGGCGGCACCGACTCGAGGGGGAGACCGACATGACCGCTGCACCCGTCATGACGGCGCGCCGCTCCGCGGCCGACGCCGTGCGTCCGATCGTCCGCGCCCTTCTCGGCACCGACGACCCGCCGCTCAGGATCGAGTTCTGGGACGGCTCGGCCCTCGGCGCGGACGCGTCGGGAGCGAAGGTCGTGGTGCGGTCGCCGCTCGCCGTGCGCCGGCTCATGTACGCGCCGAACGAGCTCGGGCTCGGCCGTGCGTTCGTGGCCGGCGAGCTCGACGTCGAAGGCGACGTGTTCGAGGCCCTGGCCCTGCGCGACATCGTCGCCGACCGCAACGAGCACCTCGAGATCGGGATGTCGCTCATGGCGTTGCCGGACGCGGTTCGCGCCGCGCGCGAGCTCGGCGTCCTCGGCAAGCCGCTCCCGCCGCCGCCGGAGGAGGCGCGACTCACCGGCCGCCGGCACTCGCGCGAGCGCGACGCGCAGGCGATCTCGCATCACTACGACGTCGGCAACGACTTCTACTCTTTGTTCCTCGGCCGCACGATGACCTACTCGTGCGCGTACTTCGCCCGGGCCGGGATGACGCTCGACGAGGCGCAGGAGGCGAAGTACGACCTCGTGTGCCGCAAGCTCGGCCTCGAGCCGGGCATGCGGATGCTCGATGTCGGGTGCGGTTGGGGCGGCCTGGTGATGCACGCGGCGCGCCACTACGGCGTCCGTGCCGTCGGCGTCACCGTGGCGCGCGAGCAGGCCGAGCTGGCGTCGAAGCGCGTGGCGGAGGCGGGCCTCGCGGGGAGCGTCGAGATCCGCCTCCAGGACTACCGCGACATCGACGACGGCCCCTACGACGCCATCTCGAGCATCGGGATGTTCGAGCACGTCGGCCTCGAGCGCCTGGGCGAGTACTTCGACAAGCTGCGCGTGCTCGTGCGTCCGCAGGGTCGGGTGCTCAACCACGGGATCTCGCGACCCCCCGCCGCGAAGAGGCGCTTCTCCCTCGCCGGCCGTGATGCGCAGCGCTTCGACAAGCGGTCGTTCATCGAGCGCTACGTGTTCCCCGACGGCGAGCTGCACGAGGTCGGCACCGTTGTGTCGAGCATGCAGCAGCACGGCCTCGAGGTGCGCGACGTGCAGTCGCTGCGCGAGCACTACGCCCTGACGTTGCGGTGCTGGGTGGCGAACCTGCAGTCGCATTGGGACGAAGCGGTCCGGTACGCCGGCCAGGCGAGGGCCCGCGTGTGGCTGCTCTACATGGCCGGTTCGGCCCTCAACTTCGAGCACGCCCGCACGAGCATCCACCAGGTGCTCGCCGTGAAGAGCGACGGGTCCGGTGCGAGCGGCATGCCTCTGACACGAGCCTCGTACCTCGCCTAGTGTTCCTTGACCGCGCGGTCAAGAAGGCCGCGGGTACCACGCCAGAGGGGGACGACCGCAGATGTCGGTGTCGGAGGAGATCGAGGTCCAGGACACGCCGGAGCTCGCCGAGTTCCGCAAGAAGGTGCGCGCCTTCCTCGAGGCGAACGCGCCGAAGCGACAGCAGCGGGTGCCCGACGAGGACGAGGTCGAGGTCGACCAGGCGATGGAGGGTGGCGACGTCGCCAAGAACAAGGACTTCCAGGCGAGGCTCTTCGACGCCGGCCTGGCCGGGATCACCTGGCCCGCCGAGTACGGCGGGCAGGGCCTCACCAACGAGCACCAGCGGGTGTTCAACGAGGAGGCCGCCGACTACGAGCTGCTGACCGGCGTCTACACCATCGGCCTCGGCATGGTCATCCCGACGCTGCTGGAGTTCGGGACGGGAGAGCAGAAGGAGCGCTACGTCCGCAAGGCGCTTCGTGGCGAGGAGATCTGGTCGCAGCTGTTCTCCGAACCGGGTGCCGGCTCCGACGTGGCGTCGCTCCAGACGCGGGCCGAACGCGACGGAGACGAGTGGGTCATCAACGGCCAGAAGGTGTGGACGACCGGCGCGCAGCACTCCGACTTCGGCGCGGTCATCTGCCGGACCAACCCCGACCAGCCGAAGCACCGCGGCATCACCATGTTCATCATCGACTTCCACCAGCCCGGCGTGACCGTGCGGCCCCTCCGTCAGATGAACGGCGGGTCGGGCTTCAACGAGGTGTTCTTCGACGACGTCCGCGTACCGGCCACCAACGTCATCGGCCAGGTCGACGACGGGTGGCGCTGCGCCATCGCCATGCTCATGAACGAGCGCGTCGCCATCGGCACCGGAGGCGGCGGCGCCCGCCGGGGCTCGGGCGGTGGGATCGACGCCATGGTGAAGCTGGCGCGCAAGAAGGGCGTGCTCGGCGATCCCGTGATCCGCCAGGGCCTCGCCGACGTCTACATCCGCCAGCGGATCATGGGCTTCATCGGCCAGCGGACGCGGGCCGCCCTCAAGATGGGCAAGGCGCCCGGCCCCGAGGGATCGATCGCGAAGCTCGCCGGCGCGGTGCTGTCGCGTCGCTCGTCCGACCTCGGCATCGCCATCGCCGGCCCCGCCGGCGTCGCCTGGGAGGACGGCGACCGCCGCGGTCCGCGCTGGGCGCTGTCGGTGCTCAGCACGCCGGCGTCGCGCATCGCCGGCGGCACCGACGAGATCCAGCGCAACATCATCGGCGAGCGGGTCCTCGGCCTTCCGAAGGAACCCCAGGTCGACCGCGACCAGCCCTTCCGCGAGCTGAAGGTCGGCACCCAGAAGACGTCGGGGTGACGGGCGGCCGGCGTGGGGTCACGCCGGCCGCACCAAACGACCGGCCACACGTCACACCTCTGTGGCTTGAGGTTGTCTCCGGCCCCCGGTACCCTCTGCTAACTACAGCAAGCAGCAGTGCCGCCCACCGGGTCCAGCCCGGGACCGTGGTGGCGTTGCGCCCGTCCTCGCTGGGCCACCACGGTCGCGAGGACTCCCCGAGAGGTACCCGCCCCTCCGCGCTGTGAGCTCTCATGGCGCATCCGTGCGTGCGTGGGTGCCTCCCGTCTCAGGGAGACCGCAAGCAGATGACCCCCAATCCCACGCGGGCGCGCGCCTGGCGGCGCCGTGCCCGCCGAGCAAGCGCTGCAGCGCTCGTCGCTGTCACCGCCACCTTCGGAACCGGCCTCGCGTTCGCCGACGGCAGCGGACCGGGTTCCGTCGCCGCCTTCGGGGACGCGTCCGACGCCGGCTCGGCGGCCGGCCAAGCCGTCTCCGGGATGTCACGTACGCCGAGTGGTGCCGGCTACTGGCTCGTCACCACCGCCGGCCAGGTGTTCGCCTTCGGCGACGCCGGTTCGTTCGGCTCGCTCGAATCGCAGCCGAACCAGCCGATCGTCGACATCGCCGCCACCCCCACCGGGCAGGGCTACTGGCTCGTCGCCCGCGACGGCGGCATCTTCGCCTTCGGTGATGCCCGGTTCCACGGCTCGACCGGCGGCCAGCGGCTCAACCAGCCGATCGTCGGGATGGCGGCGACGCCGACTGGCAACGGCTACTGGCTCGTGGCCCGCGACGGCGGCATCTTCAACTTCGGCGACGCGACCTTCGACGGTTCCGCGGGCGACGTGCGGCTGCGCGAACCCATCGTCGGGATGGCGGCGACGCCCACCGGCAAGGGCTACTGGCTCGTGGCCCGCGACGGCGGC
This sequence comes from Acidimicrobiales bacterium, assembly GCA_036261495.1. Classification (GTDB taxonomy): domain Bacteria; phylum Actinomycetota; class Acidimicrobiia; order Acidimicrobiales; family CADCTF01; genus DATAKR01. The sequence continues at coordinate 17,448 of DATAKR010000163.1, forward strand.
ATCTTCGCCTTCGGCGACGCCGCCTTCCAGGGCTCCACCGGCGACCAGTCGCTCAACGAGCCGATCGTCGGGATGGCGGCGACCCCCTCCGGTCACGGGTACTGGCTGGTCGCCCGCGACGGCGGCGTGTTCACCTTCGGCGACGCACCGTTCCACGGATCGCTCGCCGGCGGCGGAACGGCGCCGGTCGTCGACATCGCCGCGACGCCCGACGGGGGCGGCAACTGGATCGCATCGGGCGGCCGCTACCTCGGCGACTTCGAGGTGACGTGCTATTCGCTGCACGGGTCCACCGCCTCGGGTGCGCCGGTGTCGGAGCGCGTCGTCGCCGTCGACCCGCGGGTGATCCCCCTCGGCACCGAGATCTACCTCGGTGGCCAAGGCACCCGCGTCGCGCTCGACACCGGCGGCGCCATCAAGGGCCGGCGCCTCGACATCTGGGAGCCCACCGACAGCCAGTGCCGCGACTGGGGCCGCCGGACGCTGCCCGTGTACCTCGACACCGAGTCGTGATCGCCGGCTGAGGACGCCATGCGGTGGTGACGCGTACAGACCGTGCGCGTCACCACCCATGAGGGCTGGTCACTACATGTCGGCTGTTCGCGGCCGATACAAACCCCGTGGCCACCCTACGAAGCACCAAGGTCGCCAAGCGGGCGCGAGGCCCGCGTCTCGGCGAGATGCTCATCGCACGCGGCATCATCAGCGACGACCAGCTCGAGGACGCGCTGCGCGAGCAGCAGATGTCGTCGGAGCGCCTCGGCACGATCCTCGTGAACCGCGGCTTCGTCGGTGAGGTCGATCTCGTCCGTGTGCTCGCCGAGCACTTCGGTCTCGAGTTCGTCGACCTCGATGAGCGCACGATCGACCCGTCGGCGGTGCAGCTGGTCAAGGAGTCCTTCGCCCGCTACCACCAGCTGCTCCCGATCGGTCGTGACGACGAGGGCAAGCTGCTCGTGGCGATGGTCAACCCGACCAACGTGTTCTCGCTCGACGACATCCGCAGCGTGACGGGTGAGGACGTCAAGCCGCTGATGGCCGAGCCCAACCAGCTCATGACGGCGATCGATCGCGTGTGGGGTGCGGCCGACACCGACGAGGCGATCCTGCGCATCGAGCAGGACAGCTCCCAGGACGAGGTCGAGCTGCAGGCGGCCGAGGCCGCCGAAGACGCACCGGTCATCCAGTTCGTCAACCAGCTCATCACGAGAGCGGTCAACGAGCGGGCCTCCGACATCCACTTCGACCCGGCCGAGAAGGAGATGCGGATCCGGTTCCGCATCGACGGTGTGCTGCACGAGGTGATGACGGTGCCGAGAGCGGCGATGGCCAGCGTGATCAGCCGCGTGAAGATCATGGCGGAGATCAACATCGCCGAGCGCCGGGTGCCCCAGGACGGTCGCATCGCCCTGTCGATCAACAGCCGCCCCGTGTCGCTCCGCGTCGTCACCCTGCCCACGTCGTACGGCGAGTCGATCGTCGTCCGCGTGCTCGAGGAGACCTCGGGGATGATGACGCTCTCCGAGCTGGGGATGTCGGCCTACAACCTGAAGGTGTTCGAGGCGAACTTCCGCCGGCCGTGGGGCTCGATCATCGTCACCGGGCCGACGGGGTCGGGCAAGTCGACGACGATGTACGCCACGCTCATGGAGCTCAACGATCCGAGCCGCAACATCATCACCGTCGAAGACCCGATCGAGTACCGGCTGCCGGGCGTGAAGCAGATGCAGGTGAACCGGAAGGCCGGGCTCTCGTTCGCCAACGCCCTCCGCGCCATCCTGCGCGCCGACCCCGACATCGTGATGATCGGCGAGATGCGCGATCTCGAGACGGTGAAGATCGCCGCCGAGGCGGCCTTGACCGGTCACCTCGTGATCACGTCGCTCCACACCAACGACGCCGCGTCCACACCGGTCCGGCTGCTCGACATGGGGATCGAACCGTTCATGGTGACGTCGTCGCTCAACGCGATCGTCGCCCAGCGGCTCGCCCGCCGGCTCTGCGAGCGCTGCAAGGAGCCCTTCGACCCGTCGGGTGACGAGGCCCTCGAGGCCGTGCTCCCGGACTGGGTGTTCAACGGCAAGGGCAACACGTTCTTCCGAGCGAACGGCTGCAACGTCTGCAGCAACACGGGATACCGCGGGCGGATGGGCATCCACGAGGTCCTCGAGATGAGCGAGGAGATCGACCATCTCATCGTGTCGCGGGCCGTCCCCACGGAGATCCAGGAGCTCGCCATCTCCCAGGGGATGCAGACGATGCGCGACGACGGTCTGCGAAAGGCCGCGAGTGGCGACACCAGCCTCGAAGAGGTGCTGCGCGCCGTCGGCTGATCGGCGCCCGAGGCGTTCGCGGCCGGAGGCTCAGCGGAGGCCGAGCCGGCGCGAGCACGCCGGCCACTGGGCCCATCCCGAGCGGGCCTGCAAACGCTTGGCTGCCTCGAGCTGGACCGCAAACGGGTAGTCGAGGGGATCGCCCGCGTAGCCGAGGCTGTGCCACGTCGTCAGGGTGAACTGGAACGCGCCGTGGTAGGCGCCTCCACCGCCAACGGCTGCCGGGTCGCCTCCCGACTCGCACCGCGCCAGCGCCACCCAGATGTCGTCGGACGCCCGGCCACCGCCCCGGTCGGCTCTCACGCGGCCGAGGCGGGCACGATCGACGGGATCACGGGCCGTGGTCGGCGTCGCCGGCGCGGCCGAGGGCACCGATGCGAGACGCATCGATTCCCGGGCGGCGTCGACGACGGTCCGGTCGGTCGGCAGCGTGCCGGCGCTCGCGGGGGAGCGCGGCGGGCGATGGGCATCGGCGGGCGCAGCGAACGCGAGGAATCCCGCGGCTACGACCGCCGCTAGGCGTTTCACGACCCAGCGGATCCTTTCGCGACGGCGGTGCGGAGCCCGGCGGGGCCGCGCGACGAACGCCGTTCGAGGGGACCCGAGCGTTCTGCCCGGAACGTGCTCGGCCTCAAACGGTTAGCCTCGGTGACGATCGTCACAGGAGGAGCACATGCGGGTTCCGTTGACCGTCGGGGAGTTCCTTGAGCGCGCCGCGTTCGTCTACGGCGACCGTCCAGCCGTCGTCGATGAGCCCGATCGTCCCGGCACGCTCGGCACGCTCACCTACGCCGAAGTCCATCGCCGCGCCCGCAACATGGCGGCGGTCCTCGACGGCATGGGCGTCGAGCACGGCGAACGCGTCGCCATCGTGAGCCACAACGCGGCGAGGTTCTTGATCGCGTTCTTCGGTGTCAGCGGCTTCGGCCGGGTGCTCGTACCGATCAACTTCCGCCTCAATGCCGACGAGGTGTCCTACATCGTCGATCACTCCGGCGCCTCGGTTCTGCTGATCGATCCGGAGCTCGACGAGGCGCTCGCCGGCGTCACGGCGAAGGAGCGCATCCTTCTCGACGGCGTCGCCGACGCGGAGCTTTTCGCCGACAGGGCCGGCGCCGAGCCGGCGCGATGGGAGCCGGACGAGGAAGCCACGTGCACGATCAACTACACGTCGGGCACGACGGCGCGTCCCAAGGGCGTGCAGCTGACCCACCGGACGAACGTGCTCAACGCCATGAGCTTCGGCTGGCACACGGCCGTGAGCGATCGCGACGTCTACCTCCACACGCTGCCGATGTTCCACGCCAACGGTTGGGGCATGCCCTATGCCACAACCGCCATGGGCGTGAAGCAGGTCGTGCTCCGCAAGGTCGACGGCGAAGACATCCTTCATCGGATCGAGGAGCACGGCGTCACGCTCATGTGCGGGGCGCCGGCGGTCGTCGCCGCGGTGCTCGATGCCGCCGCGGCGCGACGTGAGCGCGGCGAGGACGTTCCCGGCCGGGCCACTGATCGCCGGGCGCGGCTGCGGATCGTCGTCGCCGGCGCGCCGCCGCCGTCAAAGACGATCGAGCGCGTCGAGACCGAGCTCGGCTGGGAGTTCATCCAGATCTACGGGCTGACCGAGACCGCGCCGCTGCTCACGATCAACCGCACCCGCCCGGAGTGGGACGACCTCGATCCCGGCGATCGGGCGAAGCTGCTCTCGCGGGCCGGCGTGCCGGCGGTCGGCGTCAAGGTCACGAGTGATCCCGAGGGCGAGGTGCTCGCCCGCTCGAACCACGTGTTCGAGGGCTACTGGAGCCAGCCGGAGGAGACCGCCAAGGCCATCGTCGACGGGTGGTTCCACACGGGCGACGGCGGCTACATGGACGGGCCCTACGTGGTGATCGCCGACCGCAAGAAGGACGTGATCATCTCCGGCGGCGAGAACGTGTCGTCGATCGAGGTCGAGGACTGCCTGTTCCAGCACCCTGCGGTCGCCGAGTGCGCCGTCATCGGCGTCCCCGACGAGAAGTGGGGCGAGACGGTGAAGGCACTCGTCGTGCTCCGAGCCGGAGCGTCGGCCACCGAGGACGAGCTCATCGGGCACTGCCGCGACCGGCTGGCGCACTTCAAGTGCCCGACGTCGGTCGACTTCCGCACGGAGCTGGCGCGCACGGCCACCGGCAAGCTGCAGAAGTTCAAGCTGCGGGAGCCCTACTGGGAGGGCCGCGACCGCCTGGTCAACTAGCGGGCGGCGATCGGCAGCTCGAGGAGCGCCGGCCCTCCGGAGTCGAGGGCGGCGAGCACCGCGTCGGTGACGTCGCCGGCCTTCTCGACGGTGGTCCCCTCGACTCCCATCGACCGGGCCAGGGCGACGAAGTCGACGGGCGGCTCGTCGATGTCCATGCCGATGTAGGTGCTGGTCTTCGCGGTGGCGCCGCCGCGCTGGCGCAGCGCGTTCTTGAGGATCAGGTACTGCCGGTTGTTGACGACGGCGAACACCACGGGCAGGTCCTCGTGGGCCGCGGTCCAGAGCGCCTGCGGCGAGTACATGGCCGAGCCGTCGCCGACGATGCACAACACGGGATGTCGATCGGCGCCGAGTGACACGCCGAGCGCGGCGGGCATGCCCCAACCGAGCCCGCCGCCCTTGCAGAAGAAGTGCTGCCCCTCGCGCTCGGCGCGGTGGAAGGCGCGGGCATGGCCGCCGAACGTGGGGGCCTCCTGCACGACGATCGAGCCGTCGGGGAGCGCGCTCGTGAGGGCGTGGGCGGCGGCGATCGGCTGCATCGGCACGTCGTCGTAGCGGGCGAGCGCCGCCTGCTCGTAGGTGGCGCGCGCCCCGGCTGTCGCCGTCGCGATGTCGTCGGCCGACGCCGTCGCCCGGTAGTGGTCGACTCGGGCCGCGAGCAACGGCTGGAGGGCGGTGAGCGTGGCCCGCGGGTCGCCGACGAGTCCGAGACGGACCGGGTGCGACCGGCCGACGTCGGTCACCGCGGGGGAGAGGTGCACGAGGTCGACGCCGTCGGGGACCGGCGACCCGGGCGTGTACGGATACACGAGGAAGGCCTGGCCGCCGACGAGGAACACGACGTCGTAGGCGGCGAGCGTCTGGGCGATGGCGGCGGCCGCGGGGGCGAGGGCACCGACGTAGAGGGGGTGGGTCGACGGGAACGGGACGGTCGACGAGAGCGGTGATGCGTGCACCCGGCAACCGAGCGTCTCGGCCACCTTCACGAGCGCCTCGATCCCACCGGCGGCCGCGACCTCGTCGCCCGCGACGATCGCGAGTCGCGACGGCTCGATCGAGGCGAGCAGGTCGGCGAGCTCGTCCACCCCTTCGGCGACGGTCGCCCGCTGGATCCGCGACGCAGCCGGCGCGGCGAGGTCGCCCTCGGCGTCGACGATGTCCATCGGCAGCGACACGAACACCGGGCCCGACGGCGCGCTGGCGGCGTCGTGGAAGGCGCGGCGCAGCACGGTGCCGAGCTCGGCCGGCGTCCGCACCTCGTGCTGCCACTTGGTCGCGCCCGACGCGAGGCGGACGAGGTCGCCCGAGAGGAGCGGCTCGGAGACGATGTGCCGGTAGTCCTGCTGGCCGGCGGTCACCACGATCGGTGCCCGGTTCGCCATGGCGTTGGTGAGGTTGCCGATGGCGTTGCCGAGGCCCGCCGAGGTGTGGAGGTTGAGGAACGACGGGCGTCCGGTGATCTGCGCGTAGCCGTCGGCCATGGCGACGGCCGTCGCCTCCTGGAGGGCCAGCACGTAGTGGAGGTCCGGCGCGTCGACGAGCGCGTCGACGAGCGGGAGCTCCGTCGTTCCGGGGTTGCCGAACAGGTGGCGCACGCCTTCGGTGCGCAGGACTTCGAGGAGGATGTCGCGACCGGTGGCCATGCGGCAACGCTACGACCACGAGGTCGCGGAGGTGCCGCCGGCGGCTACGACGCCTGGCGCAGGCGGGCGAGGACCGCGGCCCGAAGGTCGACGTCCGGCGCGAGTCGAGAGATCACCTGCGCGCCGACGCCCTTGCCTTCGCGCAAGAGGCCGAGGAGCAGATGCTCCGTCCCGATGTAGCCGTGCCTCATCGAGAGCGCCTCCCGGAGGGCGAGCTCCATGACCTTCTTCAGGCGAGGCGTCATCGGGCGGGCGTCTCCGCAGCGACGGCGTCCTCGGCCCAACACGCGGTCGAACGCGCCGGCGCCGAAGTCGTGCTCGACCGCCTGCCGCACCGTGTCGAGCTCGATGCCGATCGCGGCGAGCGCATCCGGGTCGATCCCGTCGGTGCCGATGATCGACCGGACCTCGTCGCGCACCATGTCGCGGGTCACGCCCGCGCCGGTGAGCACCAGTGCGGCGATGCCGTCGCCGTGCAGCAGGCCGACCAGGAGGTGCTCCGTGCCGAGGAAGCCGTGCCCCAGCCCTGCGGCCTCGTCGGTGGCGGCGCCGAGCGCCTCCCGTGCCTCTCCCGTGAGCCGCTCGAACACCTCATCGCCCCCTTCGCCCGAGCCGCCGTTCGCCGGCCGCGTGCTTCTTGTGGACCGCCTGCTTGCTGACGCCGAGCTCGGCGGCGATCGCCTCCCACGACCAGCCCTTCGCCCGGGCGTTCTCCACCTGCAACCCCTCGAGGCCTTCGAGCAGCTTGCGCAGCGACGCGACGGCCCGGAGCCCGACTGCCGGGTCCTTGCTGCTCGCCGACGCTGCGAGGTCGGTTGCCTGCGTCACGTCGTCAACCGTAGATGACGCCGGCCAATTTGTCAACCACAGTTGACGACCCCGATTTCTCGAGGCGAACGCGGGTGGAAGGCGCAGGTCGGCGGGCGCGTTCGCCTCGAGAACGGTGGCGAGGCGATCGTGAGGTTCTGCCTCGAGAATCGCCGGCGCCCGGCCCCGTAGTGTTCGGCGCTCGATGGCCGTCATCGCGAGGCGGAGTCCGTACGACCGCGAGATCCTGCGCCTGGGCCTGCCGGCGCTGGGTGCGCTCGCGGCGGAGCCGCTCTACATCCTCGTCGACACCGCCATCGTCGGGCACCTGGGAACGCCGCAGCTCGGCGGTCTCGCCGTCGCCGGCACGATCCTCACGACGGCGTTCTCGCTCTTCAACTTCCTCGCGTACGGCACGACGGCGGCGGTGGCGCGGCGGATCGGCGCCGGCGACCGCGCCGAAGCCGCCCACCAGGGCGTGCAGGGCGTGTGGCTGGCGATCGCGATCGGCGTGGTGCTGGCCGTCGTCGGGTTCCTGGTGGCGCCGCTCGCCGTGGACGCGTTCGGCGCGTCGGCGGCCGTGCGCCCGAACGCCGTCACCTACCTGCGCATCAGCGTGTTCGGTGCGCCGTTCGTGCTCGTCGCCCTCGCCGGCGCCGGCTACCTCCGCGGCCTGCAGGACACGGCGACGACGCTCGTCATCGCCGTCGGGTCGAACGTCGCCAACCTCGTGCTCGAGGTGGTGCTCATCTACGGGCTCCACCGGGGGATCGGTGCGTCGGCGCTCGCCACCGTCGTCGCCCAGGTCGGCGGCGCGGCCGTCTACCTCGGGCTCATCCTCCGCAACGTGCGGCGGGGAGGGGTGTCGGCGAAACCCGACCGCCGGCGGCTTCGCGCCTTGATCGTCGTCGCCCGCGATCTGTTCATCCGCACGGCGTCGCTGCTGCTGGCGCTCGCGCTCGCGACCGCCGTGGCGGCGCGCCTGGGCGAGGTGCCGCTCGGCGCGCACCAGATCGCGTTCCAGCTCTGGAGCTTCCTCGCGCTCGTCCTCGACGCCGTGGCCATCGCCGGCCAGGCGATGATCGGTCGCTTCCTCGGCGCGGCCGACGAGGGCGCCGCCCGGGCCGCGGCCGGCCGGATGGTGGAGTGGGGCGTGGCCTCCGGGATCGCCCTCGGCGTGGTCGTCGTGGTGCTCCGCGCCGTGGTCCTCCCCGTCTTCACCTCGGATGCCGCGGTCGTCGTCGCCGCCCGCCCCGTCCTCCTCGTCGTGGCGCTGCTCCAACCCCTCAACGGCGTGGTGTTCGTGCTCGACGGTGTGCTCATCGGCGCCGGCGACCTGCGCTACCTCGCCAAGGGCATGGTCGTGAGCGGCGCGGTGTTCGCGGGCGCGGCGCTCGCGGTCCTCCACTGGCACCTGTCGCTGGTCGCCCTCTGGGGTGCGCTGGCCCTGCTCATGGCCGTGCGGCTGGCGTTCAACGGGGCGCGCTTCGTGGCCGACGAATGGCTCGTCGTCGGCGCGGAGCGGTGATGCACCAGAATCACCGCGTGCGCGACGAGGACGTGACCCGGGCGGAGAAGATCGACGTCGATCGCGAGGAGGGGATCACGATCGTCTTCGGCGACGGGGCGCGCTGCACGTTCGCCAACGACGAGCTCCGGGCCAACTGCCCGTGCGCGACCTGCCGCGGGTTCCGCGAGCGGGGCGAGGACGCGTGGCCGCGACCAGGTGGGCCGACCGAGGCGCGGATCCTCGCGGCCGAGCTCGTCGGCGCGTGGGGTCTCAACCTGGCGTGGAACGACGGCCACGCAACGGGCATCTACCCCTTCGACTCGCTACGGGAGTGGTGCGATCACCGGGACGGGTGACCGCTTCACACCCTCACCGACATCCAGAACGCGGTCAGGAACGCCGAGATCGGGTCGAGCGCCGTGGGCTCCGGTGCCGGCGCCAGGGCTGCCTCCCAGTCGACGCGGGCATCGTCGAACATCGCCATCGCCATCTCGAGCCGGATGGCCGCCGTGATCGAGTCCCACACGGGATGCAGAGCGAGCTCGAGGACCTCGCCGGTCGTCGTCGTCATCGCCACCTCCTCGAATCGATCCCCGCGTCCAATCTGATCCCGCCGACCGCCCGCGGGTAGGGGCGAACGACCCGGGAGCGGGACGCCCGCATCCGGTGAGGCTCAGGTCGCCGACCAGCTGCCGTCGGAGGCGAGGACGGCGCCGTTGACGTTGGCGGAGTCGTCGCTCGCCAGCCAGCACACCGCGGCGGCCAGGTCGTCGGCGGACGCCGGCGGAGGGATGTTGAGGAGGTGCTTTCCGACCACACCCATGGCGAACTCCGACTTCGGCGTGGCCTCGATGTTGGTGATGACCGCGCCCGGACACACCGCGTTGCACCGGATGCCCGAGGCGGCGTAGAAGACCGCGGTCGAGCGCGTGAGCCCGATGAGGCCGTGCTTCGAGGAGGTGTAGGCGGCACCGCTCGCCGACGCCCGCAGGGACGCCTCCGAGGCCACGTTGACGATCGTGCCCCGGCCGGCGTCCATCATGCGCGGCAGCACGGCTCGCGTGAGCCGCATGGGGCCGGTGAGGTTGACCCCGAGGACGCGTTCCCACGTGGCGTCGTCGACCTCGTGCGGCGGAAGGAACCCGTCCATGATGCCGGCGACGTTGGCGAGGACGTCGATCCGCTCGCCCGCGGCGGCGACGATCGCGTCCGCGCCCGCCTGCGTCGAGACGTCGCCCGTGACGCCGACGGCCTCCACCCGGCCCAGCTCGTGGAGCTCGCGGACGGCCTCGTCGACGCGGTCCGCGAACACGTCACACGCGACGACTCGCGCCCCTTCCCGAGCCATTCGGAGTGCGACGGCGCGGCCGATGCCCGATCCCGCCCCCGTCACGATCGCGGTCTTGCCTTCGAAGCGATCTGCCATGCCGCGAGGATCGCGGGCCCTCCGGCTGGCGCGAAAGGGGCCTTCGTCCCTCCACGGCGACATGATGACCGGATGACTGCGTCGGGCACCGTTCACTACGAAGCGCAAGATCGGGTCGCCATCGTCACCATCGACCGGCCCGAGGTCCGCAACGCCATCGACGGACCGGCGGCCGCGGGCCTCGTCGAGGCCTTCACCCGGTTCGCCGCGGACGGCGACGCGGACGTGGCGGTGCTCACCGGCGCCGGCGGCACGTTCTGCGCGGGGGCCGACCTCAAGGCCGTCGCCGACGGTCGGGGCAATCGCCTCGCCGTCGACGGGGCCGGCCCGCTCGGCCCCACCCGCATGGTCCTCCCGAAGCCGGTGATCGCCGCGGTCGAGGGCCACGCCGTCGCGGGCGGACTCGAGCTGGCCGTGTGGTGCGATCTCCGCGTCGCCGGTGCGAGCGCGGTGTTCGGCGTGTACTGCCGGCGCTGGGGTGTGCCGCTCGTCGACGGCGGCACGGTGCGCCTTCCGCGCTTGATAGGTCAGAGCCACGCCCTCGATCTCATCCTCACGGGGCGGGGCGTGTCGGGCGACGAGGCCGTGCGGATGGGCCTCGTGAACCGCCTCGTCGCGGACGGCGACGCGCTCGACGCCGCCGTCGCGCTCGGCCGGCAGCTCGCCGCGTTCCCGCAACGGTGCCTGCGCGCCGACCGGCTGTCGGCTCTTCGTCAGTGGGAGCTCCCGATCGACGGCGCCCTCCGGGCCGAGGCGTCGGGGGGCCTCGAGGTCATACGGTCGGGCGAGACGAGGGAGGGTGCGGCGCGCTTCGCGTCCGGCGCCGGCCGCCACGGCTCGTTCGAGTGATGCTCAGACGAACGTGAAGAGCCGGACGCCTTCCACGTAGGGCCGCGGGGCCGCGGCGAGGCGGTTGCAGCCCACCGAGAACGAGGCGTCGCCGGGAGCGACGAAGGCGTGCTCGATGAAGCCGGCGGCGTCGTACCACCGGCGGATCGAGGGCGTGACGTCGTCGTCGACACCGCGCCCCCTCGTCCAGAGCACCCATGCGCCCGCCGCCGCGAGCGTCCGCGTCTCGAGGATCGTGCGCGCGATGTCGCCGTCGGTGACGTTGCCGTACACGCCGCAGAAGAGCAGCACGTGGGCCGGCGCCGCGTCCCGGTAGGGGTCGGTGGTGCCGGCATCGGCCTCGGCCACGGTGACCTGGCCGGCGACGCCGGCATCGGCGGCGTGGGCGCGAGCGGCGGCCGCGTTGGTCGGGTCGGACTCGACCAGCAGCGCGGTCACGTCGCCCCGCCGAGGGTGCGTGGGCAGGACGCCGAGGACGTCGTGGCCTTGGCCGGCGCACGCGCTCAGCACCCGGATGGCGCCGGCGGGCATGGCGTCGAGCGCCTCTCGCAGCAGCGCCTGCACCGCGGCGAGCCGGCGCGACAGGTTCGACGCCGGGTCGGCGTAGGGCTCGTGCCAGGCCACCCAGTCACGCGCCCGGCTGCGTCCCACGGCCATCGGCTCAGCCTGCCAGGTTCACTCGCCGGCGGTCAGGTGGTGGGAGATCTCGGCGTGGTGGTCGGTGCCGTCCGCGCTGGCCGGGCTGACGTGGACCACCGCGGTCGCCAGACGAGGGACGTCGTGCAGCAGGGCGTGGTACGCGCGGTCGGCGATGCGATGGCCCTCGACGACGGTGAGGCCGGCGTCGACGAGCAGGTCGACCTCGGCGCGCAGGCGATGCCCGATCCAGCGGATGCGGAGGTCGTCGACGCCCTCCACGCCGGCGACGCCGCGGACGACGGCTTCGGCCCGGTCGACGAGCTCCGGGTCGACGGCGTCCATGAGTCGCCGGTAGACGTCGCGGACGGCCGAGCGGAGCACCACGAGGATGGCGAGCGTGATCACGAGCCCGATGACGGCGTCGGCGGCGCGCCACCCCACCGCGACGCCGATCGCCCCGAGCAGCACCGCGAGCGACGTCAGCCCGTCGGTGCGCGCGTGCATGCCGTCGGCCACGAGGGCGGCCGAGCCGATGCGGCGGCCGACCTTGATGCGGTACTGCGCGACCGCTTCGTTCCCGGCGAAGCCGAGCACCGAGGCGATCATGACCACGGCGAGGTGGTGGACCTCGGTGGGGTGGAGGAGGCGCACGACCGATTCCCAGCCGGCGACCATCGACGAGGCCGCGATCACCAGCACAATGAAGAGCCCGGCGAGGTCCTCGGATCGTCCGTAGCCGTGGGTGTAGCGGCGGTTGCGAGGGCGCTGTGAGACCGCGAACGCGAGCCAGAGTGGAAGGGCGGTGAGGGCGTCGGCGAAGTTGTGGAGCGTGTCGCCGAGCAGCGCCACCGAGCCGGTGAAGACGACGACGACGGCCTGCAGCGTGGCGGTCGCGCCGAGGCCGAGCAGCGAGAGCTTGACCGCCCGGATGCCGAGGGCGCTCGACTCCAGGGCGGTGTCGACGCGGTCGGCGGCGTCGTGGGAGTGGGGCGCCTCGAGGCCGAGAAGCCGCCGCAGCCGGCCGCCGCCGCCGCCGTGGTGGTGGTCGTCGTGACCGGCCTGGTGGTGGTCGTGAGCGGCGTGGTGGTGGTCGTGACCGGCGTGGCCGTCAGGGTGGTCGTGGTCGTCAGGGTGGTCGTCGTCGTGCGCGGGCACGAAGCGATTCTCCCCCGCCTGGGCCGAGCCCGCCCCCTCCGGTTACGCTCGCCCCGTTCCCGGGGAGCCTCGTGCAGGGGCTGAGAGGGGCGCTGGTGCGGCGCCCGACCCGTCGAACCTGATCCGGGTCATGCCGGCGAAGGGAGAGACGATGGCGATCGACGAGCAGGTGGTGGCCGGCGAGGCATCCGAGGTGCCCCGCACCCTGGTCGAGGCGCCGCCGCCCCGCGCCCTCGGGTTCGCGGATCAGGCCGCGCTGTGGGGCAACCTCGGCATCTCGCTGCTCCTCTTCGTCGCCGGCACGTTCGTGCTCGTGCCCGACCCGACGCTGCCGGCGCTGTCGATCGTCGCCGCGCTGGTCGCGGTCGGCGTCGGCGCGGTGCTCGGCAACGTGTTGCTCGGCCTGGCCGCGGTGCCGGGTGCGGAGACGGGGGCGCCGGCGATGGTGCTGGTGCGTGGTCTCCTCGGGCGGCGCGGGTCGTGGCTGCCCACGGCGGCGAACATCGCGCAGAACCTCGGATGGGCGGTCGTCGAGATCATGGTGATCGGCGACGCCGCGTCGCGCCTCACCCGTCACGGCTGGCGGCCGGTGTTCGTGGTCGCGGCCGGCGCGGTGGCGACGGCGATGGCGCTCCGGCCGCTCGGTGTCGTCCGCGGTTACCTCAAGAAGGTGGCGGTGTGGGCGGTGGTCCTCTCGACCGCCTACCTGCTCGTGCAGGTCGCCCGCCGGCCCCTGCCGGCGTTCGGCGACGGATCGTGGACGGGGTTCTGGAAGGCCGTCGACATCGTCGTCGCGCTCCCGATCTCCTGGATCCCGCTCGCGGCTGACTACTCGCGGCATTCCAGGACCGGGCGGGCCGCATTCGGCGGCGCGGTCGTGGGCTACGGACTCGCGACGATCGCGTTCTTCACCCTCGGTGTGCTCGCGACGGCGTCGAAGGCCGCCGGCGACAACGTGATCGCCTCGCTGCTCGCGATCCCCGCGGGCGGCGTGGCGCTGCTGATCCTCGTCGCCGACGAGCTCGACGAGGTGTTCGCCAACATCTACTCCACGGTCGTGTCGGCCCAGAACCTCGCGCCCCGCCTCGACCGGCGGATCGGAGCGGTCGTCGTCGGCGTCGTCTCCACGGCGGTGGCGGTCGTGCTCACCGACTACACGTCCTACGAGAACTTCCTGCTCCTGCTCGGCTCGGTGTTCGTGCCCCTGTTCGCCACCTTCGCCGTCGACTACTACCTCCTCCGGCGCCGTCGATGGGACGTGAGCGACACCGCGCCGGCGCGCTGGCTCATGGTGCTGCCCTGGCTCGCCGGCTTCGTCGCCTACCAGCTGATCAATCCCGGCATCGTCGGCGTATGGCAGCGCTTCTGGATCGACCGCCAAGCCGACCTCGGGTTCGTTCCGCCCTCATGGGCGAGCGCGTCGCTGGTGTCGTTCGGCGTCGCCGCAGCGCTCACGCTCGTGGTCGGGGCGATCGAGCGCGCCCGCGCCTGACCGTCAGTGCTTCTTGCCGGGCTTGCCGCCGCCGCCCGACGGAGCCGGCTTGGGCGCCGGGGCCGGTGCCGGTGCCGGTGCGGGGTTTGTGTCGGTCGGCGACGGCAGCGGCACCGCCGTGTCGAACGGCGCGACGACAGCCGTCGGCTGCGGCCACGCCGCCACGTCGGGCGGCGGGAAGTCGGCGACCGGGAGCGCGCCGACCGCGAGGCTCATGTACTGGGCCCACACCCGGGCCGGGTAGGAGCCGCCCGTCACGTTGATGCCGCCCACGTTCACCATGCTCTGCTGGCTGTCGGGGCTTCCCATCCACACGGCCGTCGCGAGCTGCGGCGTGTAGCCGATGAACCAGGCGTCCCTCCACTCCTCGGCGGTGCCGGTCTTGCCCGCGACCGGGCGACCGATCTGGGCCGCGGTGCCGGTACCGCGCTCGACCACGTTGCGCAGCACGTCGGTGACGCTGCGAGCGACCTGAGGTGAGAGCACCCGCTCGCCGGGCGTCTGGTTGTCGACGAGGACCGACCCGTCGCGGGCCACGATCTTGCGGATCAGGAACGGGGTGTGGTGCACGCCGTCGGCTGCGAAGGTCGCGTACGCGGAGGCCATGTCGAGGGGGCTGACCGAGCCGGTGCCGAGCACGATCGAGGGCACGGCCGGCAGGTCCGACCGCACGCCGAGCGCGTGGGCCATCTTCACGATGTCCTGCGGTCCGGCGGCCAGCGAGACCCGCGCGTAGGCGCAGTTGAGGGAGTGCACCATGGCCTCCCGCAAGGTCATCGGGCCCGCTCCCTCGCCGTCGGAGTAGTTGTTCACGACCCAGTCGGGCTGCGGCGGCGGGAAGTGGAACGTGCAGGGCGCAGTGGTGTCGACGATGTCCTCGGGCGAGTGTCCTTGCGAGAGCCAGGTGGCGAGCGTGATCGGCTTGAATGCCGAGCCGGCCTGACGCTGTCCCTGGGTGGCGAGGTTGTACTTGGCGTCCGCGAACGACCGGCCGCCCACCATCGCCTTCACGGCGCCGTCGGCGGGGTCGATCGTCACGAGCGAGCCGGTGAAGGGGCCGTCGGGGATGATGTTGTGCACCGCGTCCTCGGCCGCCTTCTGCAGCGCGGGGTCGAGCGTCGTGTAGACCTTGATCCCGCCGCGGAACACCGTGTTGAAGCGATCCTGGGGCGTCGCCCCGAGTCGCGGGTCGTCGAGGAGCTCGCGGCGGACCTCCTCGCCGAAGTAGTCGTTGGGTTGCGCGTCGGGTCGCTGCACCTCGGTCGGCAGCGGCGCCTGCTCGGCCGCGGCGTGATCCTGGGCCGTGATGAACCCGACGTCCTCCATGCGCTGCAGCACGTGCGCGCGCCGCGCCTTGGCGGCCTCGGGGTGGCGGATGGGGTCGAACGCCTCCGGGCTCGAGATGAGGCCGGCGAGGAGCGCGGCCTCGGGCGTCGTGAGGTCCTTCAGGTTCTTGCCGAAGAACCTCTCGGCGGCGCTGGCGACGCCGTACGCGCCCTGCCCGAAGTAGACGGAGTTGAGGTAGCGCTGCAGGATCTCGGGCTTCGAGTACTCCTGTTCCATCCGGAGGGCGAGCACCGCCTCCTTCGCCTTGCGCGAGTAGGTGCGGTCGGTCGTCAGCAGCGAGTTCTTGACGACCTGCTGGGTGATGGTGGAACCGCCCTGCTGCACGCCGCCACCCTCCGTGTTGGCCCGCACGGCTCGAACGACGCCGCGGAGCGACACGCCTCGGTGGGTGTAGAAGGAGCTGTCTTCGACGGCGATGACCGCGTCGACCAGGATCGGTGGCACGTCGTCGAGCGACACCGGCGTGCGATCCTGGTCGTACAGCGCCGACATGAGCGACCCGTCGGCCGCGTACATGTCGCTGCGGACGGCGAGCGGCTGCAGCCGGATGTCGGGAAGGCCATCGGTGTGCACCGACGTGTGCAGCGCGGTCGCCCCGACGGCGATGCCGGCCGCCGCCGTCGACGCCATCGCGACGGCGACGCCGATCGCGAGCACGAGATGGCTGAACCAGCGCACAGCGCTCGTGTACCCCGAAGGCGCGCAGTGATCACCTCGGAAGGCGCGATGGCGCGTGCGCGTCTCGTCGCGCCGTCCGTCGCGTCACTCGTCGTCGATGACCACGCGCGGCGACCCGGCCTCGACGAGAAGCGTCGCCGGCAGGCCCATGAGATCGATCGGATCGCGCGCGAGATGCGCAGCGCGCACGCCGACGACCTCACCCTTCGACGCGCCCGCGACGATCACGAGCTCGAGATGGAGTGTCGAAGTGTCGATCTCTTCTGCATCGACGACGAGAACGTCGTATCGGCCATCCGGTAGCTGAGGCACGCAAAAAGCCTTGCAAATCCGAGGTTTTCGAGCGAATCGAAGGGGTCGCAGCGTTATGGCATCGCTTATGTCATAACACGCGCGCAGCGAGAATGCTTGACCTCGCGCGCCAAAACCTCTTTCATAGGCCACAACTTCCCCAACTTCCCCAACGCCCAGGAGGTAGCGGTGAACAAAGGCGACCTCGTCGAGGCGATCTCGAACAAGGCAGGCCTCGACAAGCGGTCGGCGGAAACCGCGCTGAACGCATTCATCGATTCGGTGATGGAAGCCGTCACCGCCGGCGACAAGGTGTCGATCCCCGGGTTCGGCAGCTTCAGCCCGACCTCGCGTGCGGCTCGTACCGGTCGCAATCCCCAGACGGGCGCTCCCGTGCAGATCGCTGCATCGAAGAGCGTCCGCTTCGCTCCCGGGTCCGCGTTCAAGTCGTCGGTCAACGCCGGCGGCCGCGGTTCCGGCTGAGTAGGCGGCCGAGGCCGTCCGGCTTCGGCGCAAGGCCACCCCGGCCGCCAGACCCGACCAAGAGCAAGTAGCGAGCGAAAGGCATAGACGCCCCCGATGAGCCCTGCAGCAAAGAAAGCCGCTCCTGCGGCCAAGAAGGCGACCGCGAAGAAGGCGACCACCGCCAAGAAGACGACGGCGAAGAAGAGCGCGGTCAAGAAGGCCACGACCGCGAAGAAGGCGCCGGCGAAGAAGGCCACCACCGCCAAGAAGACCACGGCCAAGAAGACCGCGGTCAAGAAGGCGCCGGCGAAGAAGACCACGGCCAAGAAGGCCACGGCCAAGAAGGCCACGGCCAAGAAGACCACGGCCAAGAAGACCACGGCCAAGAAGGCGCCGGCGAAGAAGACCACGGCCAAGAAGGCTTCCGGCAGCGCCAAGAAGTAGGGCGTGCGCCGGCGTCACCGGCGGGACCAACGCTCGTCGACGAAGGGGCCCTCGTGGCCCCTTCGTCGCGTTCGGCCGCGCTACAAGCGGTCGAGCAGGCGGAAGGCCTCGCCCTGCGATGCGCCGGCGAGCGCCCCCTGCTCTCCGAGCCGCGCGAGGATCCGCTCCCGGAACGCGACGATCTGCTGGTCGGCGGTCTGGTCGCCATCCTCGATCGCCATCGTCGACCGCCACTGGCTCTTGTGGGCCAGGAGCGCGTCGAGCTTGCGCTCCGCGAAGCCCGCGACGTCCTCGACGTGGTTCGGCTCCTCCGTCTCCCAGAGGAGCAGCGCGGACGGCCGGTGGTGCGGGATGGTGTGCTCCGGGAAGAAGTGCGGATCGCGGGCCGCGACGATCCCGTCGGTGGCCAGGAACCCTGCGTTGCGGTGGTCAGGGTGGAGGCGCCACCGCCGCCACGGATCGTGGCCGAACACGACGTCCGGGCGCAGCTGGCGGATCCAGTACGCCACCTCCCAGCGCTGGCGCAGACCCGACTCGAGCTCGCCGTCGGGCCAGCCGAGGAACACGACCTCACCGGTACCGCCGAGCGCGCGCGATGCGTCGCGCTGCTCCTCCTGGCGGGCGGCCACGAGCCGAGCCTGGTCTTCGTCGGGGTCCCAGGAGCCCTTCGACCCGTCCGTGCAGACGAGATGGAAGATCTCCGCCCCCTGCGACGACCACTTGGCGAGGGTGCCGCCGCAACCGAACTCGATGTCGTCGGGATGGGCGCCGATGGCGAGTGCTCGGCCAGGTACGGGCAGGTTCGAGGAGATGTCCATCACGGTCCTTGCTCGAAGGCTCTCACGCCGGCGACGGAAGGTCGGCGGGCACGTCGACGTCCCATCCGAGACCGGGCTCGCGCCAGACGCGAACACCGCCGGCGGCGCCGACGCGGTGGGCCTCGCGCAGGTGGCGGTGGAACGACCCTGGCCCGTACGCGACACGGAACCCGCACGCCGCGGGCAGGGAGAGGACGTTGGTGCCGTCGTCGCGTCGGTCGGGAACGAGCGTCGTCCCCGGTAGGCGGGCGACGTCGGGGAGGCGCCCCGGGGAAGGGATGTCGGCGTGGACGACCACGACCCGCGGGACGCCGGCTCGCGCAGCCTCATCGATGCCGGCCGCGACGGAGCCGTTGAGGTCGAGCCCGGCCGTCCAGACGAGGCTGGCACCGAGCTCGCGCGCCCACGCTGCCACGTCGTCGTCGTCGGTCGCCACGAGCACCTCCAGTGCGGCCGCGTGCGCCGCGCCGACGACGCCTGCCGCGAGGCGTCGGGCCAGCGTCTCACGCTCGGCGGCGGGGAGCGCCGGCGCGAGGCGGCCCTTGGCGTCGGCGAAGCCCTTGATCGGCACGAGCACGGCGGCCGGCGGCACGCAGGGAGTCTACGGCCGTCGTAGGGTGACGCCGTGCCCATGAAGGTGGCCGTGATCGGTGCAGGATCGTGGGGAACAGCGGTGGCCGCGATCAGCGCGGCCAAGGCCGACACCGTCCTGTGGGCGCGCCGCCCGGAGCTGGCCGAGGCGATCGTCGAGCGTCACGAGAACGCCGACTACCTGCCGGGCTACCCGCTCCCCGCCGCGCTCGCCTGCACGTGTGAGCTCGAGCAGGCGGTCGGCGCGGCCGACGTCGTCGTGATGGGCGTGCCGTCGCACGGGTTCCGTGCCGTTCTCGAGCGGGTCGCCTCGCACGTCCGCCCCTGGGTGCCGATCCTCAGCTTGAGCAAGGGGCTCGAGCAGACGACGCGCAAGCGCATGACCGAGGTGATCGCGGAGGTCGTTCCCGGCCATCCGGTGGGCGTGCTCACCGGGCCGAACCTGGCGAAGGAGGTGATGGGCGGCTCTCCGGCTGCGAGCGTCGTGGCGATCGACGACGACGGCGTCGGGCTCGAGCTGCAGCGGCTGTTCTCGACCAGCTCGTTCCGCGTCTACCGGAACCGCGACGTCACCGGATGCGAGCTCGCGGGTGCGCTCAAGAACGTCATGGCGATCGCCGCGGGTATGGCTGACGGCATGGGATTCGGCGACAACACGCGCGCGGCGATCATCACCCGGGGCCTCGCCGAGCTGACGCGCCTCGGGGTCGCGATGGGCGGTCAGCCCCTCACGTTCAGCGGACTGGCGGGGGTGGGCGATCTCGTCGCAACCTGCATCAGCCGGCAGAGCCGAAACCGCCATGTCGGCGAGGAGCTGGGGAAGGGTCGCCACATCGATGAGGTCGTTGCCGAGATGAACATGGTCGCCGAGGGCGTGAAGACGGCGCGCGTCGTGACCGAGCTGGCGGCGGAGCACGGCATCGAGATGCCCATCGCCGAGCAGGTCGTGGCGGTGGTGTCGGGTGAGCGGACGGCGAAGGAGGCGATCCCGGCCCTGATGGAGCGTCAGGCGAAGCCCGAGCTCTACGGCATCCAGTGATCGGTCTGCGCGCCTGGCTCGTGCGCCGGGCTCTCGGTCGGTTCCGCATCACCGACGACGTCGTCAAGTACCTGACGACGTTCCAACGCCTCGGCGAGAACGTCGAGGTCGAGCTGCCCACCGAGCTGCTGCCGGTCGGGGCCCGCACGGTGTTCCGCGCCGTGCGCACCCGCGGCGCCGCCCAGCTCGGCGTCGACTGGGTGTGGCCCTGGTGGCTCGACCGCGAGCTCGACCCGCGCTCGCCGTCCTTCGTGCCTCGGGGCCACCTTCCGGTGCTCACGAACGTGACGCACCGCAACTGGACCGCGATCGGCACGGTCGCGTCGCCGTTCAAGGGCGTCGTCGACCCGCGAGGCCTGGTCACGCCGTGGTTCGACGGGTGGTCACTCGACTGGTGGGTGGGCGCCGAGGATCGCTGGCACGTGCCGTCGCGCGAGGTCGCGGTCCGGCAGGGCCTCGTCGACGGCACGCCCGTGGTGGAGACCTCGATGCGCATCCCCGGGGGCGACGTCGCCCATCGCGTGTACGCGATCCCCGGCGGCGCGACCAGCGACCCGCTCGCCGTGGTGGAGATCGAGAACCGCACGCCCACACCCGTGGCCGTGGCGTTCGCCGTCCGCCCGTACAACCCCGAGGGGCTGGCGGTCGTCGAGCGCATCGAGCTCCACGACCGGACGGTGACGGTCGACGGGCGGCCGGCGCTGCTCCTCCCGCGCGCGCCCCAGCGGATGGCGGCGTCGAACTTCCACGACGGTGACAGCGCGCAGCTCGTGTTCTCGGGCGAGGCGGGGACGTCGCTGCCCGACGTGCGGTGCGAGGCGGGGCTCGCGCAAGCCGCCTTCCTGTTCCCCGTGCCCCATCGAACCTCCCTGCGCGTCGCCCTCCCGCTGGTCGCGGAGCACCGGACGCGCCGGCGGGGCCTGGCGCGCCGG
>DATAKR010000148.1:0-24840 GCA_036261495.1 Acidimicrobiales bacterium
TTGCGGCGCATGTGGCGATGGGGAGCTGCGGGAGCGCTCGTGGCACAACGCGACGTCGCGAGCCGCTCCGTTGCTGCCGATGGTACTCCCGACGCGCCGCCACGTTGCGCGCCTCCTCGCCGGCGGCCGCCCGGGTCAGCCGCCGGCGAGGTGGCGATGCAGGAAGGTGTAGGCGAGCGCGGCCATGGTCGCCTGCTGGGGTGCATCGGCGGCGCCGCCATGCCCGCCCTCGACGTTCTCCCAGTAGGTGACGTCGTGGCCGGCGGCGACGAGGGCCGCCGCCATCTTCCTCGCGTGCCCCGGGTGCACGCGGTCGTCGCGTGTCGACGTCATCAGCAGCATCGGCGGGTAGCGGCGCTCGGCGTCGATGAGGTGATAGGGCGAGTAGGTCTGCAGGTACGCCCAGTCGGCCGGATCGTCGGGGTCGCCGTACTCCGCCATCCACGAGGCGCCGGCGAGCAGGTGGGAGTAGCGCTTCATGTCGAGGAGCGGCACCTGGCACACGACCGCGCCGAACAGCTCGGGCGTGCGCACGTACATGTTCCCGACGAGGAGGCCGCCGTTGCTGCCGCCCCAGATCCCGAGCTGGGCCGGGGTCGTGACGCCGCCGTCGAGGAGCGCCGTCGCCACCGCCTCGAAGTCCTCGTACACGCGGTGGCGGTTCTCGCGGAGCCCGGCCCGGTGCCAGCGGGGCCCGTACTCGCCGCCACCACGGATGTTGGCGAGCACGTAGGTGCCGCCCTCGGCGAGCCAGCCCCGCCCGATCACCCCCGAGTACGCCGCGGTGTTGGAGATCTCGAAGCCGCCGTAGCCGGCGAGGATCGTCGGACGGGGTCCGGTGTGCCCTCGAGGGCCGACGAGGAAGTAGGGCACCTGCGTCCCGTCGGCGCTCGACGCGAACCGTTGCTCGACGGCAAGGCCGCTTGCATCGAACCGCGCCGGCGCTCGCCGCAGCACCCGAGGGGCTGCCGGCGGCTCGGCGAGGAGCAGGGTGGTGGGCGTGAGGAAGTCGTTGGCCACGAGGAACGTGTCGTCGAGCCGGTCGGCGTCGACCGCCATCACGTCGATCGTCCACTCCGGCGGGGCGCCGGCGAGCTCGTGCAGGGCCCACCCGTCGTCGGGTGAGGTGGTGAAGAGGCGATCGCGGACGTGCTCCTGCACGCGGAGCACGAGGCGGTCGCGCGTCCAGGTCCACCCCGCGAGGGCGCTGACCTCGCTCGGCTCGAACACCATCCGGAGGCGGTGGTCGCCGGCGAGGAAGGGCGCGAGGGGGGCGGCGACGAGGGATCCCGCCGGCAGCGTCCGTCCGTCGTCGTTCCAGTCGGTGCGAGGGCGCGCGAGGAGCCACTCGCCGTGCACCGACACGTCGGCGGAGTCGGGAACGTCGATGGCCACGAGCTCCCCGTCGCGCAGGATCCACCGCTTCGCGTCGTAGAAGTCGAGGTGGCGGCCGAACAGGTGGTGACGGGCGCCGGGCAGTGTGCCGACCGACACGAACACCGAGGTGTCGTCGTGGTCGCCTTCGAACACCACCGGCGCATCGGCGAGGGCAGTCCCGCGCGCCCACCGCCGGATCGTCCGGGGGTAGCCCGAAGAGGTGAGCGAGCCCTCGCCCGTGTCGGTGCCGGCGTACACGGTGTCGTCGTCGATCCACACGAGCCACCCCTTCGCGAGCGGCCGCACGAAACCGCCCTCCTCGGGTGGCACGAAGCGCTTGTCGACGAGGTCGAGCTCGCGCGTGACGCTGGCGTCAGAGCCCCCGGGTGACAGCTCGACGAGCACCCGGCGGCGGTCGGGCCGCCGCACGGTGAACCCGTGGACGACCCACGACTCGCCCTCGTCGCGCGACAGGGCGTCGACGTCGAGCACCGTCTCCCACGCGTCCGACCCGGCGAGGTAGTCGACCCACGGCATCCGCCGCAGGACGCCCCGACGGTGCGACGAGTCGGTCCAGAAGTTCAACGCCGTGTCGAGGTGGCGACCGGGCATGGGGATCCGGTCGTCGGCCTCGAGCACCTCCAGGATCGCCTGGCGGAGGCGCGGGAAGCGCGGGTCGGCGAACAGCTCGCCCTCCGAGCGAGCGTTCATCTCACGCACCCACGCGAGCGAGCGGTCGCCTTCGATCTCCTCGAGCCACAGGTACGGGTCGTCCACGGCCGGCGACGCTAACGATGCCGGCGACGCGCCGCGGTCCCGCGCGACAGACTTCGGACCGGACCCAGCCATCCCGAGGAGCTGCGATGAGCATCGACACGCCGACCGCGACCGACGCTGACGCGGGCGCCGGGGCGAGGTACCACCGCATCACCGTCGAGGAGCTGACCCCGACCATCGGCGCGTTCGTGCACGGCGTCGACCTCGCGGCGCTCGACGACGCGACCTGGGAGGAGATCGCGGCCGCGTTCGCCCGCCACCTGGTGCTGTTCTTCCGCGGCCAGCCGATCAGCGCCGAGGCGCAGATGGCCCTCGGGCGCCGGCTCGGCGACCTGCACCTGCACCCGGCGGCACCCTCGCTGCGCGACCACCCGGAGGTGATGATCATCCACGCCGACGAGCGCTCGAAGGTCGTCGCCGGCAACGGCTGGCACACCGACGTGAGCTGCGACGAGCGGCCGCCGATGGCGACGATCCTGCGCATGGAGACCGTCCCGCCCTCCGGCGGCGACACCTTGTTCGCGTCGATGTACGCGGCGTACGAGCGGCTGTCGGAGCCGATGAAGGCGTTCCTCGCCGGGTTGACCGCCAAGCACGAGTCGCGCCACGTGTACGCCGGCCGCTACGGCACCGACGAGAGCCAGTCGCGCGACGGCACCTTCCCCAGCGCCGTGCACCCGGTGATCCGCACCCATCCGGCCACGGGCCGCAAGGCGCTCTACGTGAACCGAGCCTTCACGACACGGATCCGCGAGCTGTCGCCGGGTGAGAGCCGGGCACTGCTCGACTTCCTGTTCGCCCATCAGGAGAACGTCGAGTTCCAGTGCCGCTTCCGGTGGGAGCCCGACTCGATCGCGATGTGGGACAACCGCTGCGCACAGCACTTCGCGGTGTGGGACTACTTCCCGAACGTCCGCCACGGCTACCGGGTGAGCGTGGTCGGGGAGCGGCCCGCCTGACCGCTGGTAGTAGCACGCCTCGTGCGAATTCGTGCCCGGCCCCTGGCCGTCAATAGAGTCGCCGCATGCTCGATCTCCACGGGACCTCCTCGATCGTCACCGGCGGCGGCTCCGGCCTCGGTGAGGCCACTGCCCGCCTCCTTGCCTCCAAGGGCGCCAAGGTCGTCATCCTCGACCTCAAGGACCCGAACAACGTCGCCGGCGACATCGGCGGCGCCTTCGTCGAGGCCGACGTCACCAACCCCGAGCAGGTGATCCAGGCCTGCGAGACGGCCAAGGAGATGGGCCCGCTTCGCAGCCTCGTCACCGCCGCCGGCATCGGCATGGCCACCCGCACGATCGGCCGCGACGGCTCGTACGAGTCGGCCCACAACCTCGACCTGTTCCGTCGCGTCCTCGAGATCAACCTCGTCGGCACGTTCAACTGCGTCCGGCTCGCTGCCAGCGCCATGAGCCAGACCGAGCCCGTGAACGAGGACGGCGAGCGGGGCGCCATCGTCACCGTCTCCTCGGTCGCCGGCCTCGAAGGTCAGATCGGCCAGGTCAGCTACTCGGCGTCGAAGGGCGGCGTGATCGGCATGGTGCATCCGATGGCGCGCGACCTCGCCGTCGTCGGCGTGCGCGTCAACTGCATCGCCCCCGGCCTCATCGACACGCCCATCTACGGCCAGGGCGAGGCGTCGCAGGCGTTCAAGGACAACCTCAAGCGCGACGTGCTCTTCCCGCACCGCCTCGGCACCGCCGAGGAGTTCGCCACGATGGCGGTCGAGCTCGTCACCAACTCCTACATGAACATGCAGACGATCCGCGTCGACGGCGGCATCCGCTTCCAGCCGAAGTAGCCCGGGCGCCTCGCGCCGTCACGCCACCACGAAACGAGCACGGCCCGGCGATCTCGCCGGGCCGTGCTGGTTCTCGGGTGTTGGGGTGTCGGTGCCTCAGCTCATCATGCGGCGGCCGTAGCCGGCGACGCCGCGGCGGCGGTTGCGCACGAGAGCGTTCCAGACGAGCAGGACGATGACGGCGCCGACGGTCGAGCCGAACCAGCCGACGCTCGGATCGTGGAACAGGGCCTTCGCCAGCAGGCCGCCGACGATCGAGCCGATGAGGCCGAGGGCGAGGGTG
The DNA here is from genome assembly GCA_036261495.1 of Acidimicrobiales bacterium. Lineage (GTDB taxonomy): Bacteria > Actinomycetota > Acidimicrobiia > Acidimicrobiales > CADCTF01 > DATAKR01. Next base: position 4,239 of record DATAKR010000148.1, read on the forward strand.
GCGAGGAGTCCCATGGGGTCGCGCCCGGGGACGATGAGCCGGGCCAGGAAGCCGGCGATGAGTCCGATGACGATCCATCCGAGGAGTGCCATGCCGCACATGTATCCCGCGGTGGCGTCGCCGAACCCGCCCGGCGGCCGGCGCCGGGGCTCGAACACGGGACCGCGGCCAGGCTCAGGCGGGTCGCGTCCGTGCCCGTCGAACCTCCACCTTGTCGTCGGTGATCCTCGCTTCGTAGGCGGGCTGCGGCTGCGTCGCCGGCCCGTGCTGGACGCTCCCGTCGTCGACCCGGAACATGCTCCCGTGCCACGGGCACCGGATGCAGTCGCCCACCAGGTCGCCCTCGGACAGTGGACCGCCGCGGTGAGTGCACCGGTCGGCGATCGCATCGAGGCCGCCGCCGCGCTCCACGACCATCACCCCGACGCCGGCGACGTCCATCCGGACGGGCGCACCCTCGACCAGCTCGTCGGTCGATCCGGCGACCGTCCAGTCGGACGGGCCTCGATCGAACGCGGTGGTGTCGACGCCGATGCCCATCGTCTCGAGCAGGTGACCGCCGAGGTAGCCGCCGACGGTCGCGGCGCCGCCGCCGAGGAAGCCGAGGGCGACGCCGCGGACCCGCTTGCCCTTCCTCCTCGCCCGGCGGGAGAGCAGATAGCACGTGACGGCGACGGTGTTCGCGGCGGCGTGCACCACGCCGACCCTGCGCTCGGCCCCGACGGTGTCGGCGAAGTCCGACAAGCCCGTCGCGGCGGTCGGGAGCGCGCTCAGGATGCCGAGCGTGACGAGCAGGTCGGCGGCGGGACGCCCCTTCTTGCCGCCGACGAGGTCGAGCACCATCGAGCTCGTCCAGAAGCCGATCGGCAGGTCGGTGAGCATGGGATGGAGGGCGTGGCCGAGCCAGGTGCCCGACAGCGCGTCCTTCGCGGGGCCGGTGGGGACCACCTTGGCGATCACATCGGCGACCTTGCCGGCGAGGCCGTCGAGCGACTCCTGGGCCTCGATCGTCTCGGGGATGCTGGAGAAGCGCACGCGCCCGCCCTACCCCGCGCGCTCGCCTCGTATCGGGACGAAACGGCGCGCGCCGGACACCCCTAGTGTCGGCCCATGCGCTATGTCGACGTGGGCGGCGCCCACCTGTCGGTCATCGGTCTCGGCACCTGGCAGTTCGGTTCCCGCGAGTGGGGCTACGGCACCGAGTACGCCGAGCACACCGCGGTCGACATCGTCCACCGCGCCCTCGACCTCGGCATCAACCTGATCGACACCGCCGAGATCTATGCCTTCGGACGATCGGAGCGCATCGTCGGCCGCGCCATCGCCGGCCGGCGGGACGAGGCGTTCGTCGCGACGAAGGTCTTCCCGGTGGCACCGCTCGCGCCGGTCGTCCAGCAGCGGGCGGTTGCCAGCGCCGACCGCCTCGGCATCGACACGATCGACCTGTACCAGGTGCACTGGCCGAACCCGCTGGTGCCCATCCGCTGGACGATGGCGGGCGTGGCGTCGCTCCTGCGGACCGGCGTGGTCCGCCACGCCGGCGTGTCGAACTTCTCGCTCGCGCAGTGGAAGGAGGCCGAGCGGTCGCTCGGCGGCCCCGTGCTCTCGAACCAGGTGTCGTTCAGCCTCGCGCAGCGCGGGCCGGACCGTGAGCTGGTGCCCTGGGCCCAGGAGAACGGCCGCCTGGTGATCGCGTACAGCCCCCTCGCGCAGGGCCTCCTCAGCGCCCGGTTCGACTCGAAGACGCCGCCGCCCGGCGGGGTGAGGGCCGGGAACCCGCTCTTCCTCCCCGAGAACCTCGAGCGGGCCCAACCGCTGCTCGACGCCCTTCGGGAGGTCGCGGTGGCGCACGGGGCCACGCCGGCTCAGATCGCGCTCGCCTGGCTGATCCGGAAGCCGAACGTCGTCGCCATCCCGGGCGCGAGCAGCGTCGCCCAGCTCGAGGCCAACGCCGCCGCGGCCGACATCGACCTGTCCGACGACGAGCACCGGCGGCTGACGGAGGCCTCGGATGCCTTCTCGCCCATCGGCGGGCCGAGGGCGGCCGTGCAGCTCGCCAAGGCGAGGGTGCGGCGGGCGTAGCCCGCCGCCGGCGTGGGTACGTGCTGTTCATGGCGTCGTCGGAGCGCGAGCGGAAGAGCCCGGTAGGAGACCTGCTCGGCGTCGTGCTCGCCGCCGTGGCGATGGGCGCCGCCGGCGTAAAGGCGCTGCGCGGGCCGGCGCCACGCGCGCCCGAGCCGGTCGACCTCCGTGGCCGGGACGACTCGAAGGCCGACGGCGTCGAGGTCATGGAGACCTCAGCCGAGGCTCGCCGGGCCCGAGCGCGCGCCGGTGTGCACGACGAGCGCAAGCCGCCGACACCGAAGAAGAAGGGCGGCATCAAGGCCAAGCTGCACGAGTACGGCGAGCGGTGGCCGGTCCTCGGTCGTGCCCTCGACGTGCAGGAGCGCTACAGCACCATCCACGGCAACAACCTCGCCGGGTCGGTGACGCTGCAGGCGTTCCTCTCGCTCTTCCCCATCATCCTCCTCGCCGTCGCCGTCGTCGGGTTCTTCGCCAAGAACGCCGACGTCGCCGGCAGCATCATCGGCAGCCTCGGCCTGAACGGCGACGCCGCCAGGGCTGTGCGCGACGCCGTCACCGCGTCCGAGCACAGCCGGAAGGCGGCGTCGGTCATCGGGCTCGCCGGCTTGCTGTGGTCGGGGCTCGGCCTCGTCAACGCCCTCCAGTACGCCTACAACCAGGTGTGGCAGGTGAAGGAGCGCGGCATCAAGGACAAGGCCGTCGGCGTCGCGTGGCTGGCGGGTGCCGCGCTCTTGTTCCTCGCGGCCGCGGTCGTCACCACCGCACTGAACTGGCTTCCGGGCATCTTCGCCCCGCTCGGCTTCGCTGTCGCCCTCACCGTCGACATCGCGCTCTGGGCGTGGACGGCGAAGCTGCTGCCCAACCGCGACGTGCCCTGGAGAGCGGTGCTGCCCGGCGCGGTGCTCGGCGGCGTCGGCCTCGAGCTGCTCAAGGCGGTCGGTGCGTTCTACGTGCCGCGCCTCGTCGCATCGTCGTCGCAGCTCTACGGGAGCCTGGGCGTCGTGTTCGCCATCCTCGCCTGGCTGTTCTTCTTCGGCCGCCTGATCGTGTACTCCGCGACGCTGAACGTCGTGCTCTGGGAGCGCAAGACCGGCACGGTGGAGGTCGTCGCCGAGGTGCCGAACGTCGACGGCGCCGATCCCGGCGACAGCGCCACTCGGCTGGGCCGGCTCGAGCGCGCACCTTCCTCGGCATTCTGAGGATTCGCGTCGCTCCAGCGACGTCGATCCTCAGAAAGCAAGCCGGGGGCGCGGCGCGCCGATCGCAGCCTCAGACCCGCTCCCAGTCCTTCCACACCGGGTCGTAGCCCGCGGCGCGCAGCATCCGGGCGATGTCGTCGGGCGACCGCGTGTCGGCGATGGCGAACTGCGGCTCGGCGTCCGACGGCGACGCGTACCCGCCGGGCTCGGTGTGCGACCCCGCCGACATGTGCGTGACCCCGAGGCGCAGCAGCGCGTCGCGGAGCGCCGGCGTCTCGCGCGTCGAGAGCGTGACGCCGAGGTCGGGGAGGAGCAGCCGCAACGCGCACAGCAGCTGGACGAACTCGGCGTCGCCGACGAGGCGGGCGTCGTCGCCGGGGTCGTAGCCGGCGGCCGGCCGGAGCCGGGGGAGCGACACCGAGACGTCGCAGCGCCACCACCGGCGGATCAAGGCGCGGGCGTGGGCCGCCACCGCGAGCGCTTCCATGCGCCAGTCGTCGGAGAGCCCGAGGAGGGCACCCACGCCGAGCCGGCGCATGCCCGCCTCGGCGCCGCGATCGGGCGCGGCGAGGCGCCACTCGTAGTTGCGCTTCTTGCCCTTGAGGTGGACCTCTCCGTAGGTGGTGCGGTCGTAGGTCTCCTGGTACACGACGAGTCCGTCGCATCCGGCCTCGACGAGCCGGCGGTACGTGTCGGTGTCCCACACCTGCACTTCGAGCGAGATCGAGGGGAACATCGGCGACAGGGCGCGCACGCACTCGACGAGGTAGTCCTTGCTCACGATCCGGGCGTGCTCGCCGGCGACGAGCAGGACGTGCCGGAAGCCGCGCCCGGCGAGCGCCGCGCCCTCGGCGGCGACCTCGTCGACCGACAGCGTGCGCCTCGCGATGTCGTTGCCGGCCGAGAACCCGCAATAGGTGCAGGTCGATACGCACTCGTTCGACAGGTAGAGCGGCGCGAACAGGTGGATGGTGCGGCCGAACCGGCGGACGGTCGTCTCGTGGGCGAGCCGGGCCATGTCCTCCAAGCGGGCCGCCGCGGCGTCGGACAGCAGGACGGCGAAGTCGTTCAGGTCGCGACGAGGCCGGGCGAGGGCACGCTCGACGTCGGCCGCCGTGGCGGTGCCGATCGCGGCGCGCAGCGGGGTGAGGTCGACGGCGAGGAGGTCGGCGGCGGCCGTGCCGGCAGGGACCTCGCGGGGGCGTGACTCGAGCTCGACGCGGACGGGCTCGCCGGCGTCGGTCGGGGCGGTGCTCACGACGTGGCCAGGAAGCCGGTGAGCGGCGACGAGGCGGCGGCGTCGCGCCGCACGGTGGCGAGGCCCGAGCGGAAGGCCTGGCGCCCGGCCTCCACCGCCAGGCGGAAGGCCGCACCCATGGCGACCGGGTCGCCGGCCGTACCGATCGCGGTGTTGACGAGCACCGCGTCGGCGCCGAGCTCCATGGCCTCGGCTGCCTGGCTCGGCGCGCCGATGCCGGCGTCGACGACCACCGGCACGAGGGACTGCTCGACGATGATCTCGAGCGCGGCCCGGGTGCGGAGGCCCTGGTTGGATCCGATCCACGAGCCGAGGGGCATCACCGTCGCGCATCCGGCTTCCTCGAGGCGCTTGCACAGCACCGGGTCGGCGTTCACGTACGGCAGCACGGTGAAGCCTTCGGCACAGAGCACCTCGGCGGCTCGGAGCGTCTCGACCGGATCCGGCAGGAGCCACCGAGGGTCGGGCGTGACCTCGAGCTTGATCCATTCGGGGAGGCCGGCCGCCCGGGCCAGCCGCGCCAGCCGGATCGCCTCCTCGGCGTCGACCGCGCCGCTGGTGTTGGTGAGGAGCAGCACCTTGTCGGTGTCGATGGCGTCGAGGATGTCGTCCTCGGCGGTGAGGTCGACGCGGCGAAGCGCCACCGTCACCATCTCGGTGCCGGTCGCCTCGATGGCGCCTCGCAGTGACTCGTTCGACGGGAACTTCCCGGTGCCGAGGAACAGGCGCGAGCTGAACTCCCGTCCGGCGATGACCAGTGCATCCTGCATACGCGTCTCCCCTTCGCCCGCATTACCGGGCCGGTCTCGGAGGGTCGCGGAGCGAGCGTCTCCACCTCTCAGCCCGGCGCGCCGAGCTCCCCTGCGCGGGCTCCAGGCTACCGGGTGGGTGCGCGGGACGGACCCGCGGCGGCCGATACGGTGTTCTCCCGCATGGTCGCCGCTCCCGCCCCTGCCACCGCCCCGCACCGCGGCGCCGAGTCGCCCGACGCGGGCACCGCCGGCGGCGACACCCGCCTGCCGCCGCTCGCGCTCGCCGGCATCGCGGTCGCGGTGATCGCCGGCATCGCGCTGCGTCTCTACTCGCGCTCGCCGCTGTGGCTCGACGAGGCCCTCACGGTCAACATCTCGCGCTTGCCGCTGTCGCAGCTCACCGAGGCGCTCCGGCACGATGGCGCGCCGCCGCTCTTCTACGTGCTCCTCCACGTGTGGACGGGGATCTTCGGCCCCGGTGACGTCGCCGCCCGGTCGCTGTCGGCGGTGTTCAGCGTCGCCGCGCTGCCCCTCATGTACCTGCTCGGGCGGCGTCTCGGCGGCAAGGTGGTGGGCGTCGCCGCGCTCGTGCTCGCTGCGGTGTCGCCGTTCGCGATGCGCTACGCCACCGAGGCGCGGATGTACTCGCTCGTCGCGCTGCTCGTCGCCGCGGGGTGGCTCGTTCTCGTGGCCACGCTCGACCACCCGAAGCCCGGGCGGCTCGTGGCGCTCGGACTCATCGCCGGCCTGCTCCTGCTGACGCACTACTGGAGCTTCTACCTGGTCGGCGTCGTCGGGATCGCGCTCGCGGTGTCGGCGTGGCGCCATCCTGACCGCCGGCGCCCCCGCGTCCTCGCCATCGTCGCGATCGGTGTCGGGTGCCTCGTCCTCTTCGCGCCGTGGCTTCCGACCTTCGTCTACCAGCGAGCCCACACCGGCACCCCCTGGGGCGTGGCGCCGAGCCCGATCGAAGTGGCCACGATCATGCTCATCGACTTCGGCGGCGGTCCGAAGCCGGAGGGCCAGGCCGGCGCCTTCGTCCTGGCCGCGCTGACCGCGCTGGCCCTGTTCGGCCGAGCCGTCGATCGCCGCCACGTCGACCTCGATCTCGCCACCCGCCCCGGCATCCGGGCCGAGGCCGGCGTCGCCGGCGTCGCGCTCCTGCTCGCGGTGATCGTCGGCGCCATCACCCGGCAGGGCTTCGCCAGCCGCTACACCTCGATCGCGTTCCCCGTGGTCGTGCTCGTCGCGGCCTACGGCACCCGCACGCTCCTCGACCGGCGCATCGTCGCCGGCTTCCTCGCCCTCGCGACGTTGCTCGGGTGCATCGGCGGCATCCGCAACGTCGTGACGCCCCGCACCCAGGCGCGTCAGGCGGCCGACGCCATCACCGCGAACGGTGGACGTCCCGGTGACCTCGTCGTCTACTGCCCCGATCAGGTCGGCCCCGACGTGTCGCGCGAGCTGCCTGCCGGGTACCAGCAGGTCACGTTCCCCGACCTCGGCGACCCGCACTTCGTCAACTGGGTCGACTACGCCGCCCGGATGAAGGCCGCCAGCCCGCAGGCCTTCGCGGAGGAGGCGCTCCGGCGTGGTCAGGGCCACACGATCTGGCTGGTGTGGATGGGTGGCTACCGCACGCTCGGGCAGTCGTGCGAGGACCTGACGCGGATCATCGGCCCGGCCCGGCCCGACAACGCGCAGGTGCTCGAGTCGTCACGCAGCATCGGCGAGAAGCAGAGCGTGTGGCGCTATGGCCCGTGAGCGGGTGACCGCCGGCGCACGCGCGGCCACCGACGCGAGCGTCACCCCACCCGATCCCGCGGCGACGAAGGTCATCAGCACGAGGTCCCGTCCCCGGCCCGACTCGCCCCTCCGTGGGCTTCGTCGCGCGCCGTCGGGCGGGGGGCCGGGCGCTCGCGCGATCGGATGGATCACGTCGGCGCCGGTCGTCTCGTGGGTGACCGCCCGGCTCGTCGTCGGTGCCGCTCTCGCGTTCTCGCACTTCCTCGCCACCCGAATGGGCACCCACGACCCGCTCGGCCGGGGCCCCACCGGCCTGCTCGGCTGGGACGCCGAGTGGTACCTGCGCATCGCCATGCACGGGTATGCCGGCTCGGCGCCCGAGGCCATGCGGTTCTTCCCGCTGCTCCCGTTGCTCGCGAAGCCGCTGGCGTGGATCGCCGGACCGCGCCTGGCGCTGCTCGCCGTCACCAACGTCGCCTCGCTGGTCGCCGGCGTGCTCCTCCACCGTCTCGCCCTCCTCGAGACCGGCGACCGCCGCCTCGCCGATCGGGCCGCGTGGCTGATCGCCCTCCTCCCGCCGGCGTTCGTGTTGGTGATGGGCTACGCCGAGTCGTTGATGCTGGTGCTGTCGATCGGTGCGTTCCTCGCGATGCGCTCCGACCGGTGGCACTGGGCGGTGGTGGCCGGGTTCCTCGGCGGGCTCACGAGGCCGCTCGGCGTGCTGCTCGTGTTGCCGGCGGGGTGGGAGGCGTGGCGCGGGTGGTCGGCCGCGCCGCCGCGCGATCGGGCGCGGCGCGTGGCCGCCGTCGCGTCGCCCGTCGCCGGGCTCGCCGTCTACCTGCTCTGGTCGTGGGCGGCGGTGGGGGACGCGCTGCGACCGCTCCGCCTGCAACAGGACGCCTCCCGGCGCGGCGGGTTCGCCAACCCGTTCGGGCGCCTCGCCCACGCGGGGAGCGATCTGCTGTCGGGCCGGGACCTCGGCTCGGGCCTGCATCTGCCCTGGGCGATCCTGTTCGTCGGCCTCCTGGTGGTGCTCTACCGCCGATGGCCGGCCTCCTACGCCTTGTTCGCCACGGTGATCGTGGCGGTGGCGGTGTCGGCGTCGAACCTCGACTCCCTCGAGCGCTACGGGCTCTCTGCGTTCCCGCTCGCGCTGGCCCTGGCCGACCTCGTCCGGCCTCCGTGGGCCGAGCGCGCCGTGTTCGCCCTGGCCGCATCGGGTATGGCGATCTACGCGACGCTCGCGTTCCTCGGCGCCTACGTGCCCTGACCGCGAGTTGTCGCGGACGTCATCCGATGCGTCAGACTTGACGTCCGCATCCGGCGGCGGCATGCGCCCACCCCCCGATACGCCCCCCGTCAAGGAGCCCAGCGTGGCAGCACCAACACCGTCGGACCGCCCGGATCCGAACGTCGTCATCATCGGCGCCGGTCCCGCCGGCCTCACCGCCGCCTACGAGCTGACCAAGCACGGCAACGTCTCGACGATCCTCGAGGGCACCGACCAGGTGGGGGGCATCAGCCGCACGGTCGAACGGGACGGATGGCGATTCGACATCGGCGGCCACCGCTTCTTCACCAAGGTGAAGGAGGTCGAGGCGCTGTGGCACGAGATCCTTCCGCCGGACGACTTCCTGCTGCGGCCCCGGATGAGCCGCATCTTCTACCGGGGCAAGTACTACGACTACCCGATCAGGGCCGCGAACGCGCTGAAGAACCTCGGCCCGATCGAGGCCGTCCGGTGCGTGCTGTCGTACCTCTACGCGCAGATCCGGCCGCCGAAGAACCAGGACAAGTTCGAGGGGTGGGTCACCGCCCGGTTCGGCAAGCGCCTCTACCAGCACTTCTTCAAGAGCTACACGGAGAAGGTGTGGGGCATGCCCGCGGACGAGCTCCCCTCCGACTGGGCCGCGCAGCGCATCAAGAACCTCGACCTCAAGGCCGCCGTCCTCGACGCCCTGCTGCCCAAGCGGAACCAGAAGGAGATCACCTCCCTCATCCAGGAGTTCCAGTACCCCAAGTACGGGCCCGGGATGATGTGGGAGGTCTGCCGCGACAAGGTCGTCGCCCAGGGCTGCACCCTCCACATGGAGACGAAGGTGCGCAAGATCCGACACCGTGACGGGCGCGCCTACGAGGTCGTGGCGGTGCATCCCGACGGCACCGAGGAGACGTTCCCCTGCGACGAGGTGATCTCGTCGATGCCGTTCACGAAGCTGGTGAAGGGCATGGATCCGGCGCCTCCGCCCGAGGTGATCGCCGCGGCCGACGAGATCACCTACCGCGACTTCCTGTCGGTCGCGCTGGTCGTGCCCGAGGAGTTCGCCTTCCCCGACAACTGGATCTACATCCACTCGCCCGAGGTCGAGGTCGGCCGCATCCAGAACTACGGATCGTGGTCGCCCTACATGGTCAAGGAGGGCCGCACCTGCCTCGGCCTCGAGTACTTCGTCTTCGAGGGCGACGAGATGTGGAACAAGTCGGATGACGACCTGATCGAGCAGGCGAAGCGGGAGATCGCGTTCCTCGGCCTCGTCGACCCCAGCCGGGTCGAGCTCGGCCACGTCGTCCGGGTGCCGAAGGCGTACCCGACCTACGACGAGGGCTACGCCGACCGGGTCGAGACGTTGCGCAAGTGGATCGACACCAACACGCCGAACGTGCATCCGGTCGGTCGCAACGGGATGCACCGCTACAACAACCAGGACCACTCGATGTTCACGGCGATGCTCACGGTCGAGAACATCGTCGAGGGCACCAACCACGACGTGTGGTCGGTGAACGTCGAAGAGGAGTACCACGAGGAGTCGGCGACGAGCGGCGAGTCCGGTCGGCTCGGCACCGGGCGCGACGCGCCGGTCCTGCCCCGGAAGTCGGCCTAGGAACGCCTCCTTCCCGCGAGGCGGCTCGTCAGTACGGCCAGTCGGCCGACGGGTGGCCGAGGTACCTCGTGAACCGGCCGAGGTGGGCGACGATCAGCGCCTTGATCACGACGTTGCGGGCGAACCACCCGAGCTGCGCGATCTGGTGCAGCGCATTGCGCACCCGGTGGCCGGCGCCGGCCACCGGCTCGGCCCGGTACTCGGTCATCGACTGGGCCCGGCCGACGTAGCGGAACCGCCGCGAGAAGAACAGCTCGCGGACGATCGCCAGCGTGACCCCGACCGAGCTGAACGAGTCGTGGATGAGCATGGTCCCACCCGGGCGGACGCGGGCACCCCACTCGGCGATGTCGTTGCGCGCCGGCGCGTACCGGTGGGCACCGTCGATGTAGAGCAGGTCGATCTCGCCGTCGACGTCGGGATGGGCGGCGTCGGAGAACTTCCTCACGTGGTGCACCCGCTGACGGACACCGGCCCCCTCGAGGTTCGCGAGGAACGTCTCGTGGTCGGCCTCCGCCTCCCGCTGGAAGCCCTCGATCTCCTGGGGCCCACGATCGTTGCCGGCGTGGGGGTCGATGGCGACGATCCTCGTGCCGTCGGGCGCCGCGGTCGCGAGCACGATGGTCGAGCGCCCCTGGAAGCTGCCGATCTCCACGATCTGCGCGCCATCCGACAATCCGCTCGCCCGATCCCACAGCAGCCTGGCCTGGTCGTCGGTCATCCATCCCCGCACGTCGGCGACGGTGCGGAGGGTGGAGTCGAAGTCGGTCGGGCGGGGGATTCGGTCGGCCATCGTCGGGGTGCGACGGTAGCGGGCGTAGCATCGCCTCCAGGTAGCCCGGTGCCCGAACCCGACCTCGCCCACTTCCCCGACGATCCGGATCAACCCGAGCGTCCGCTCCACGATCTCGCGCCCGTCGCCGCCCTCGCCCGAGCCGCCGGGCTGCGGCGCGTGCACGTGCTCGCCTGGCGCGACCTCGAAGACGTCGAAGCGGGCGGCTCCGAGATCCACGCCCACAACATCTGCCGGCGCTGGGCGGAGGCCGGCCTCGAGGTCACCATGCGCACCTCGTGGGCCCAGGGCCGCGCTCCCCACGTCGTGCGCGACGGGTACCGCGTGATCCGCCGGGCCGGGCGCTACATGGTGTTCCCGCGCGCCGTGCTGAGCGAGATCGCTCGCCGCTACGGCGAGTGGGACGGCCTGGTCGAGATCTGGAACGGGATGCCGTTCTTCTCGCCCCTCTGGACGTTCGGGCGCCCGTCGACGGTGTTCCTGCACCACGTGCACGGCGAGATGTGGCGCATGGTGATGCCCGAGAACCCGTCGCTCGCCAAGGCCGGCGAGCTGCTCGAGGCGCGGGTCGCACCTCTGGCCTACCGCCGATCGAGGGTGATCACCCTGTCGTCGTCGTCGAAGCGGGAGCTGGTCGACGACCTCGGGTTCCGCTCCGATCGGGTCGACGTGGTGCCACCGGGCATCGACCCCCGGTACACGCCCGGAGGCGAGCGCTCACCCCATCCGCTCGTGGTCGCCGTCGGCCGCCTCGTGCCGGTCAAGCGCTACGACGTGCTGCTGCGGACCATGGCCGAGCTCAAGGAGCGCCACCCCGACCTCGAGGTCGTGATCGTCGGCGAGGGCTACGAGCAGCCGGCGCTGGAGGACCTGCGGGGCGAGCTCGGGGCTGACGACTGGATCCGCTTCGCCGGCCACCTCAGCGACGAGGCGCTCGTCGACCTCTACCGGTCGGCGTGGGTCGTCGCCAGCGCGTCGGCCCGGGAGGGATGGGGCATGACGATCACCGAAGCGGCCGCGTGCGGCACCCCGGCCGTCGTCACCGACATCGCCGGGCACCGCGACGCCGTCATACCGGGCGAGACCGGGTTCCTCGCGCGCGACCCGCGCCACATGGTGGCCCGCCTCGACGAGGTGCTGAGCGACGACCTCCTGCGCAAGCAGATGTCGGAGGCGGCGCTCGGCCGGGCCGCCCAGCTCACGTGGGAGGCCACCGCCTACGGGACGCTGAAGGTGCTCGCCGACGAGGCGGTGCGGGCCCACGCCCGCCGGCGCCCGTAGCGGCTATCCCCGGTGCGCGAGCCGGCGCACGCGATCGCGCGCGCCCCACGCGGTGACGAGCAGCAGGGCCTCGGCGACGATGCGGCCCGACATCTTCGACGCGCCCTGCTGGCGGTCGAAGAAGCAGATCGGGATCTCGACGATCTTCCGGCCTCGCTGCAACATCCGGTAGGCGGTCTCGATCTGGAAGCCGTAGCCGTCGGCGCGCACCGTCTCGAACGCGATGTCGACGAGCGCGTCGGCCCGATAGGCGCGGAAGCCCGCCGTCGCGTCGGCGACGTCGAGCCCGAGCGCCCACGCCGCATACCGGTTGCCCCATCGCGACAGGCCGCGGCGCCAGGTGGTCCAGGTCGGGATCGAACCTCCCGGCACGTAGCGCGAGCCGATCACGAGGTCGACCCCGTCGGCGACGTTCGCGAGCAGCTCGGGGATCACGGCGGGATCGTGCGACAGGTCGGCGTCCATCTCGACGAGCGCCTCGTAGCCGCGGTCGAGCCCCCAGCGGAACCCGGCGCGGTAGGCCGACCCGAGACCGGCCTTGCCCGGACGGCGCATCACCGTGACGTGGCCGAGCTCGTGACCGGCCGCGTCCGCGATGTCCGCGGTGCCGTCGGGGCTGCCATCGTCGACCACGAGGACGTCGACGTCGGGTGCGGCCGCCCGCACGCGGCGCAGCACGTCGACGACGTTGGCGGCCTCCTGGTACGTGGGGATGACGATGAGCGAGCGCACCAACGGCAGATGGTAAGAGACGAACCGCATGCGACCGTCTGACCCCGTGCTGATCGACCCCGCCTCGGCCGTCGGAGGGCTCGAGACGGCGGCGCCGCCCGACCCCGGCCGCGTGCGCTTCCCCGCGCTCGAGGGGCTGCGCGGCCTCGCCGCGGTGAGCATCGTCGCCTACCACGCGGCCATCGACACGAAGGCGATCCTGTCGAGTGCGGCGGGCGCGGCGCTGGCCCGGCTCGACGTCGGCGTGGCGGTGTTCTTCGTGCTCTCGGGGTTCCTGCTCTACCGGCCGTTCGTGGTCGCCCACCTCGCCGGGCGATCGTTCCCGCGCCTCACGCCGTACCTCCGCAACCGGTTCCTGCGGATCTTCCCCGCGTGGTGGCTGGCCTTCGGCGTCGTCACGCTCGGGCTGCACCGGATCGGGTTCTTCCACCCCGTCGACGTCTTCCTCTACGTGTCGCTGCTCGTCGGCTACGTGCCCCACCTGTTCGTGCTCAACGGCCTCTACCAGTCGTGGACGCTCACGCTCGAGATCACCTTCTACGTCGCCCTCCCGCTCTTCGCATGGGTCGTCACCCGGCGCCGCGGCGACGTGCGCACCAAGGCCAGGGCGCACCTGGCCGCGGTGGTCGGCGCCGGCGCCCTCGGGTTGGCGCTGCGTGCGTACGCGGCGTCGGCCGACCCCGGGACCGGTTGGCTGATCCGGCTCCCCACGGAGATGGCCCTGTTCGCCATCGGAATGGCCTTCGCGGTCTCGAGCGCTCGATCGCAGGTGATCGGCAACGACTCTCTCCCGGCCCGGACGCTCGGGCGCCACCCGGCCGTCTCCTGGCTCCTCGCCGCGGCCGCCTACTGGTGGCTCTCCTATGGGCTCGGTCTCCCTGTGCGCGACACCCTCGTGCCTCTCACCACCGCCCAGGAGATGGGCCGCCACGTGCTCTTCGGCGTCGTGGCCCTGTTCCTCGTCGCCCCGGCGGTGTTCGGCGACCAGCGCCGGGGGCTCATCCGCCGGGTGCTCGGGTCGAGGCCGCTCTCGGCGCTCGGGCTCGTGTCCTACGGCGTCTACCTGTGGCACGCCGATCTCATGCGCGGGCTGCTGATCGGGCCGGGCGACCCGCTCCGGCACGTGTCGTCCTTCCGGTACCTGACCGTGTTCGGGGCCACGCTCGTGCTCACCCTCGCGGTGGCCTCGGTGTCGTACTTCGTCGTGGAGAAGCCGGCGCTGCGGCTGAAGGCGAGGTCGTGAGACGCGGGCTGGCTCTCGCCGTCACGCTGCTCGTCGCGGTCGGACTGGTGGCCGTCGGCGCCCGGCGGACCGACGATCGCGGCGCCGGTGCGCCACCCACTACCGCCCCGTCCGCGCCGCCCCCGTCCGAGCCATCGGCCTCCACCACGGCGACGACGACCGACAGCACGACCGCGCCGGCCGGGCCGGTGTCGTGCCGCACCGTGCGCTACACGCCGCCGGGGGGCAGCGCGCTCGCCGGCGACCTCTGCGCGCCGGCGCACCCGCACCATGGCGTCGGCATCGTGGTCGTGCACGGCGGTGGCGGCTACGCGGGCGACCGGCACTCGTCGCCGGCGTGGGTCGACGCGTTCGATGCCGCCGGCTACCTCACGTTCGCCGTCGACTACCGCCTCTTCCGCCTCGGCGATCGCGGGCCGGTCTATCCCCGGCAGGAGAGCGACGTGAAGGTCGCGGTGCAATGGTTGCGATCGCACGCCGCCGACCTGGCCATCGACCCCGACCGGATCGTCGTGCAGGGTGTCTCCGCGGGCGCGCAGCTCGGCGGCGCCCTGCTCGTGACGCCCGACGATCCGTACTTCGACGCCCAGAAGCGGTGGCCGGGAACCTCCGACCGGATCGACGGCTTCATCGGCATGTACGGCTACTACGACGGCTTCCAGCTCCAACCGGCCACCGTGTACGGCGGCCCCCGCGACAGCGGCGATCCACAGGTCGCCGACCGCTGGCATCGTGCGGACTCGATGGCGAAGGCCGCCTCGGCGTCGGGGCCCGCCATCCTCTTCCACGCCGCCGACGACTCGATCATCGCCGCCGACCAGACGAAGCGGTTCGCGGCCGCCCTCGACGCCGCCGGCCGCGACGTGGAGGCGACGATCGTGCCCTCAGGGGGGCATGGTTTCGACCGGCCGGGCGGCCCTACACTGTCACCTCAGGGGGAGGAGGTCGCTCGCACGGTGCTCGCCTGGCTCGACCGGCACTTCCCCGAGTCGTAAAGGTGGTCGCGGGAACGCCGAATGTCCGTTTTGATGCGCCTCGCGTCCCGCCGCCTCACGTTGTGACGATCGCCGCTACCGCCGCACCCTCTGCCAACGAGACGCTCCCGCGTGTGAGCCACATCGAGGCCGCAGGCGTGGAGAAGCGCGCCGCGGCGCGCCCGCACCACCCTGGCCTCGATGGCCTGCGGGGCGTCGCGGTGGCCGCGGTGCTCCTCTTCCACGCCGGCTTCGGGTGGGCGGTCGGCGGCTTCCTCGGCGTGTCGGCGTTCTTCACGCTCTCCGGGTTCCTCATCACCGGTCTGCTCGTCGACGAGCACCGCCGCACCGGGCGCATCGCGCTGGGGCGCTTCTGGTCGCGCCGGTTCCGGCGGTTGCTCCCCGCATCGCTCGTCACCCTCGCCGCGGTCACGCTGTTCGGAGCGACGGTCGCGACCGCCGACCAGGTGCGGGCCCTGCGGGGCGACATCTTCGGCGCCCTCGGCTACGTGGCCAACTGGCGGTTCCTCCTCGAGGGGAAGTCGTACGGCGACCTGTTCACGGCGCCCTCCCCGGTGCAGCACTTCTGGAGCCTCGCGATCGAGGAGCAGTTCTACCTCGTCTTCCCGCTGCTGGTCGCCGGTCTCCTTGCGGTCGGACGAGGATCGCGGCGGCTTCTCACCGGCGCGCTCGCGGTGCTCGCCGTCGCGTCCGCGGTCGCCATGGCCGTGCTCTACTCGCCGGCCGCCGACACGGCGCGCGTCTACTACGGCACCGACACCCGGGCCGTCGAGCTGCTCGTCGGGGCGCTCCTCGCGCTGTGGGTCGGCCGCGCCTCGCGCGCCGGTCCGCGCCGGCGATCGACGACGGTTGCCGTCGCCGTCGCGGGAACGCTCGCGCTGGCCGCCTCGCTCGCCGTCTGGCACGCCACCCCGCAGAACGCGCCGTGGCTCTACCGCGGCGGGTTCTCCCTGATGGCGATCGTGACCGCCGTGGTCATCGTCGCCGCCACCTCACCCGGGCCGGTTCGGGCGGCCCTGTCGTTCCGGCCTCTGGTCTGGCTCGGCAAGGTCTCCTACGGCGTCTACCTCTTCCACTGGCCGCTGTTCCTCTGGCTGTCGCCGCGGCGCACCAACCTGGCGCCGGCGCCCCTGTTCGCGCTCCGCGTCGCGGTCACCCTTCTGGTCGCCGCAGTGTCGTACCGGTTCATCGAATCGCCGGTGCGGTCCGGCCGCCGGATCACCGAGTGGCGGCCCTTCGTGCTCGGGCCGGCCGCGGCCGTCGCCGTGGCGCTGGTGGTCGTGGCCGTCACGGCGGCGCCGCCTCCTCCGACGTTCGACTTCTCGCGCGCGTCCCTCGGCCACCTCGCGCCGGCGCCGACCGTGGCGGCGGGTGAGGTCGCTCGTGCCGCGGGCGACGCCGCGGCGAGCGACTTGGGCGGCGCCACGCCGGCGCCGGCCGCGGCGGGGGTCGCCGGCACGCCTCTGCGCGTGATGGTCGTGGGCGACTCGGTGGCCCACGTGATCGGCGCCGGCCTCGACCGGTGGGCGACGACGACCGGCCAAGCGGTCGTGTGGAACGTGGCCATCGCCGGCTGCGGGATCGCGCGCGGCGGCACGGTGATCGGCCATCTCGGCGAGGTGCGGCCCTCGACGCCGGGCTGCGACGCGTGGCCGCAGCGCTGGACGAGCCAGATGGCGGAATTCCATCCCGACGTCGTCGTCGTGCTCTCGGCGAGCTGGGACATGATCCCCCGGAAGCTCGACGGGTGGTCGAAGTTCGAGACGCTCGGCAACCCGCAGTACGACGCCTACCTCGTCGGCGAGTACGAGGCCGCGGTCGACGTCCTCAGCGCCGGCGCCGGCCGGGTCGTGTGGATCAACTCGCCGTGCGCCCACCAGGACTCGGGGCGGCCCACGGGGATCTTCGATCCGCACAACGTCGCCCACCTCGACCAGGACATCCTGCCAACGGTGCGCGCCGCCCGGGAACGGAAGGTCGAGATGCTCGACCTCTTCGGGCGGGTCTGCCCGAAGGGCGACTTCACCGACACCGTCGGCGGTGTCACCGACGCCCGCCCCGACGGCGTGCACTTCACCGACCCCGCCGCCGACTGGCTGGCGAGCTGGATCGGTCCGGTGCTGGTGACCTCGCCCGCCGCCGATCCGGGTGCCACGGGCGCGCCTCGCTGACTCCAATCCCTCGGTTCGCGACACCTACCCTCCATGGCCATGCACGCCGAGCACCGCTCTCTCGACGCGCGCCCGCGCCGCTGGGGCGTGGCGTCACACGCGCTGCTCGCGCTCCTCGCCTACGTGCCGATGCTGAGAACGGCACCCGGCATCGTCTCGGCCGACACCAAGACCTACCTCTACCTCGACCCCGCCAAGCTGATGGCGCGCGCCGTCTCGATGTGGGACCCGAACGTAGGGATGGGGACGCTCACCCACCAGACCATCGGCTACCTCTTCCCGATGGGGCCCTGGTACTGGATCTTCGACCGCATCGGCACCCCCGACTGGGTCGCCCAGCGCCTGTGGCTCGGCACCGTGCTGTTCGCCGCCGGCGCCGGCGTCCTCTACCTGACGCGCATCCTCGGCTGGCGCGGTGCCGCGCCGCTGGCCGCGGCGCTCGTCTACATGCTCACGCCGTACCTCCTCGACTACAGCGCGCGCATCTCGGTGATCCTGCTCCCGTGGGCCGCGTTGCCGTGGCTCATCGGCCTGGCCGACCGGGCGCTGCGGCGGGGCGGCTGGCGCCACCCCGCGGCGTTCGCGCTCGTCGTGCTGGCCGTCGGCGGCGTCAACGCCACGGCCCTGGTGTTCGCGGGCCTCGGACCGGTGCTGTGGTTCCCGTTCGCCGTCGCCAACGGCGAGGCGACGTGGCGGCGGGCGCTGGCGACCGTCGCGCGCATCGGCATCCTCACCGCGCTCGTGTCCCTCTGGTGGGTGATCGGGCTCTCGGTGCAGGGCAAGTACGGCATCCCCATCCTCCGCTACACCGAGACGGTCGAGACGGTCGCTCGCACCAGCCTCGCCTCCGAGGTCATGCGCGGCCTCGGGTACTGGTTCTTCTACGGCAACGACAAGCTCGGCCCGTGGATCGACCCGGCGGTGTCCTACACCCAGCACCCCTGGCTGCTCGCCACGTCGTTCGCGGTCCCGGTGATCGCGCTCGCCGCGGCCGCGTTCCTGCGGTGGCGGCACCGGGCCTACTGCATCACGCTCATCGCGGTCGGTGCTGTGATCGCGATCGGCGCCCACCCCTACGACCACCCGTCGCCGCTCGGCGGCGTGTTCAAGGCCTTCGCCACGTCGTCCACCGTGGGCCTTGCACTGCGGAGCACACCTCGCGCCGTGCCGCTCATCGCGCTCGGCATGGCCCTGCTGCTCGGCGCCGCGATCACCGCGATCCTCGAGCGCGCCACCGCGGTCGGCCTCGTGGCGGCCGCGCTCGTCGGCGTTCTCGCCATCGTCAACCTGCCGCCCCTCCTGACCGGCGACCTCGCCGTCGGCAAGGGGATCTCCCGGCCGGAGAAGCTGCCGTCGTACTGGTACGACGCCGCCCACTACCTCGACTCGCGGGGTGACGCAACACGGGTGCTCGAGCTGCCCGGGTCCGACTTCGCCGCCTATCGATGGGGCAACACCATCGATCCCGTCACGCCGTACCTGATGGAGCGGCCCTACGTGGCACGCGAGCTCATCCCCTACGGGACGGCGGGCACGGCCGATCTGCTGAACGCGCTCGACCGCCGCCTGCAGGAGGGCGTGTTCGAGCCCTCGTCGCTCGCACCCCTGGCGCGACTCATGGGCGTGGGCGATGTGGTGCTGCGGAACGACCTGCAGTACGAGCGCTACCGGACGCCGAGGCCGAGGGCGCTGTGGCAGCAGTTCACGCCGCCCCCGCCGGGCCTCGACGCGCCGGTGGGCTTCGGGCCGGGGAAGCCGAACCGGTCGGTGGCGTCGCTCCCGCTCCTCGACGAGATCGCCCTCGGCACGCCCGCATCGGTGCCCGACCCGCCGGAGGTCGCCGCCTTCGGCGTGCAGCACCCGGTGCCGATCGTCCGCACCGCCCCCGACCGCTCGCCCGTGGTCGTGGCCGGCGACGGCGAGGGGCTCGTCGACCTCGCCGCGAGCGGGTTGCTCGACCCGACCCGCCTGACGCGGTACGCCGCGACCCTCGACGCCGATCCGGGCGCATGGGCCGAGGTCGCGGCCTCCGACGCCACGCTCGTGCTCACCGACACCAACCGCCTCCGCGCCCGGCGATGGGGCACCGTGCGCGAGAACAACGGCTACACCGAGCAGCCCGGTGCGGGCCCGCTGGTGACCGATCCGGCCGACGCCCGCCTCGACCTGTTCCCGAACGAGTCGACCGGCGCGCAGACGATCGCCCAGCTCCGCGGCGTCGCGTCGGTGCGCGCCACCCACTACGGCAACCCCGTCAGCTACACGGCCGAGGACCGCCCGGCCAACGCGCTCGACGGCGACGTGTCGACGGCATGGCGTGTCGGGGCGTTCGCACCGGTCGCCGGCGAGAAGCTCCGCATCGATCTCGCCCACCCGGTCACGGCGGGCAGCGTCCACCTCGTCCAGCCGCTGACCGGGGCGCGCAACCGCTGGATCACGCGACTCCGGCTCCGGTTCGACGACGGGTCGACCACCGACGTCGCTCTCGACGACTCGTCGCGCACGCCCGACGGCCAGACGGTGACCTTTCCGTCGCGACGCTTCTCGAGGCTCGAGCTCGAGATCCTCGCCGACAACGTGGGGCGCCGGGCACGCTACGACGGCCTGAGCGGCGTCGGCCTCGCCGAGGTCGGTGTGGCCGACGTGAACGTCGACGAGGTGCTCCGTCTCCCGACCGACCTCCTCTCGGCCACCGGCGCCCGCTCGCTCGACCACCCGCTCGACGTCGTCATGACCCGCCAGCGCGCCAACCCTGCCGAACCGGTGCGGGCCGACGAGGAGCCCACCATCAAGCGCACCTTCTCGTTGCCCACAGCGCGCACGTTCACGGCCGGCGGGACGCTGCGCATCGCCGGCGACGCGCCCGACGAGCTCATCGACGACCTCGTCGGCGCGCCCGGTCTCGCCCAGGGCGCGCCGGTGGCGCGGTCGGACGGTCGGCTGAACGGCGACCTGCGCGCGCGGGCATCGGCGGCCATCGACGGCGACCCGACGACGGCGTGGATGCCGGGGTTCCTCGATCAGGCCGGCCACTGGCTCGAAGCCGAGAGCCCGGCCGCACTCACCGTCGACCACCTCGACCTGGTGCTGGTCGCCGACGGCCGTCACTCCGTTCCGTCGCGTGTGCGCCTCGACGTCGACGGCCGGCCGGCGGGCTCCTTCGACATCCCCGACCCCGTCGACCAGGCGACGCCGGGGGCGACGACCACCGTCCCCCTCCACTTCGCCCCGGTCCGCGGGCGCACGTTCCGGCTCACCATCGAGGCGGTGCACCCCCGCACGACGCTCGACTACTACAGCGGCGGGCCCGTCCAGCTTCCGGTCGGCATCGCCGAGCTCGGCATCCCGGGCCTGCACGCCGGCGCGCCGGCGGGCGCCTCACCGCAGTGCCGCACGGTCGCGACGGTCGACGGCGCCCCACTTCGCGCCCGCGCCGTCGCGTCGGTCGACGAGCTGCTCGACGAG
>DATAKR010000158.1:0-15220 GCA_036261495.1 Acidimicrobiales bacterium
GTGCGGATCGTGAACAGGATCGCCTCGGCGTCGGGGAGGCGGATGAGGGTCTGGCGCTCCGAGCGGACCCACAACCCGTCGGGCACCGCCACAGGCGCCGGCCGAGACGCCGGGGCGGGCGGGAGGAAGAGCTCCGGTCGGTCGTGGACGAACCAGTTGCGGCGCCAGGCCGGCCGGTCGGGCGTGAGCCGGTCGAGGAAGCGGTCGACTCGTGCCGCCAGCTCGCCGGCGTATGCGGGAACCGGACCGTGCACCGCCGTCATCGGCATTCCCACCTTGTCGGGCAATCGCCACATCGACGGGAAGCACACGATCCCCGCGGCGAGGACCCAGCCGGAGGCGCCCGGCACCAGGATGCACAGGTCTTCGGCGACGTGGCGGGCGGCGGCCTCGAGCGGGCCGACCGAGGCCGCCGAAGAGTGGGACGGTGGCGGTTCGATCACGAACCCGCCGGCGCCGGCCACGAACCGCGCGGCCGCGCCGCACTCGGCGGCCCGGTCGTCGGGCAGCACGACCACGTCGTCTCGATGCGCATCGAGGACGGCGCGCTTGCGCGCGACCTGCTCCGGATCGGGATCAGGACGCCAGCCGCCGGCGACGCCGCGCGTGCCCATGGAGTGCCACGGTGGCCCCGGTTCGAGCCGGAGCTCGTCGAGCCACGCCGGTGGGGCGGAGGCGTCCGCCGGCACCGAGAGGGCCGGCGCGCCGATCAGCGCCGCCGGAGGCTCGTGGACGAAGTCCTCGCCGAGGATCTCCCGGGCCTCGGGGGCACGGCGACGGCGACCGGTCCGCATCCGTCAAGTGTGGACGGTGGCGTCGGAAGGGTGCACCCCGACTCCGTTACGGGCACGCGTAGGTCGCGGCGGCGCCGCCCAGGACGGTGACCAGCCTCCTCGCCGCGTCGATCGGGCTCGCCGGCTCACCGAGCAGCTCCGAGGGGTAAGGACCCTGACGGATGTCGATGATGAAGCCGTCGCCCGCGACGTAGGCGCCGTCGCGGGGCTGGGCCGCGGCGTTGCACCGAGCACGCTGCCAGTCGGCGGCGGAGGGGCGAGCGCCATAGGTGGTGATCGTGATGATGTGGCCGTCGGTGCCCGCGCAGCCGAGGGCCTTCGACGACCGGGTGTCGAAGATCACGTCAAGGCTGCGACACGTGATTCCGGCGGCGGAGAACTTCGCGGCCAGGGCGCCGGGGTCGGCCGCGGCGCCCCGCATCCGCGACGAGACGAACGAGGCGAGCGCGACGATCGTGACCACCAGCACCACGAGGACGGCGACGAGCCGCAACGAGGCGTGTGACCGGCGCGACCCGGCCGGTCGCGGCACGCTGGGCGCGCTGGGCTGTGGAGGAGCCCAACCGGGCCCCGGCGGGCCTTCGGCCACGGGCGTTCCCGGAGGAGGCGGCGGTGGGACCGCGGGGGCGAACTCGTGGCCGCAGTACCGGCAGACGAGCGCCGCCACCTTCACTTCCTCGGCACACCGCGGGCACGTCTTGGTCGCGGCCGGCGCCGGCAGGTCGGTGCCGCGTCCGGTCACGCCACCCATCCGATCAACGCGAAGTCGGTCTGGCCCGTCCACCCGCCGGCGGTCGTCGACATCGGCACCACGAGCACGTCTCCTTCGCCCTGCACGGCGAGGAACTGTCCGTCGGGCGACCAGAAGCAGTCGACGTCGGTCGACTCGATCGTCTCGGTCGTGCCGAGAGGTGTCACCGCACCCGAACGGATGTCGACCGCGCTCCAGGGATTGCCGGGCACGATGATCCGCGTGCCGTCGGGCGAGAGCGACCTGGGGATCGACCCGGCCGGCAGCGGCCTCGGCGTCAACACGCCCGCCCGCAGCTCGGCGACGTCGGCCCATTGCCCTTGTGCGAGCAACACCGTCGATCCGCGCACCGCGAGGGGCGTGCGGTCGCCCGCGACGCTGGCGAGCGTGGTGCCCGCGGTCGACACCACCGAGTACGTGTTGGCCGCGGGCTCGGTGCAGTCGGTTCCGATGCCGGGGCCGACGCATTGGACCTTGCTCGGCATCTTGCCTGCGTAGTGCCAGACGAGGAGCGACTCGGCGTCGAGCCACAGCGCCCGATCCGCCTTTCCGCACACGCTCGTCATGACCGGGAAGGCGCCGTACGACTGGCAGGGCGTCTGCAGCACATCGGCGGTGGCGCCGGTGCCGAGGTCGAAGATGCGCACCGTCCCTCCGTCCTTGGGCGTGTACGCGACCCGGTTGCCGTCGGGGGAGAAGGCCACCTCGTAGACCGGGCCGAGGCCCGCATCGAGGGGGTCGGCACCGAGCACCGTGATGGCCCCGCCTTCGCTCACCGACCGTGAACCGTCCGGCGAGAGCCACACATCCCGGTAGCCCGCGACGTCGCTCCCCCAGACCTTGCCCCGCTCGACGGGATCGCCGCCCGAACGAAGCCCCGTGACCGCGTAGGTGCCGGTGGTCGGATACACCAGCCCGAGAAGGGTGCCCGGATACGGAGGCGCGGGCGCCGCCCGTGCCCCGCTCCTGCTCCCGCTCCCATCGCCGCCGCCGCCGCCGACAAGGCGGATCGCGACCAGCACCAACAGCGCCACCACCACGATCACCGGCCCCCGACGGCGATACCACGGCCGGCGCTCCTCGCCCCCGGTGTCGGCTGGTGGTGCCGAGCGCGCGCTCGACGCGATCGGCAGCTCCTGCGCCCGGACGCCCCCGTCCGGGGGCAGCGGGTCGACGGTCGGAACGCCGGCGTCGCTCACGTTCGCGGTCCAGCGTGAGCCATCCCAGTAGCGGAGCTCGTGGCGCCGCGTAGGGTCGACGTACCACGAGGGCGGATAGGTCGTCGCGACCATGACGCCTCCACTTCCGCTTCGACCTTCGCACGCCCGGCCGGCCGCGGCTAGGGCCGGTGGACCTGACCGGTGGACCTGAACGGAACCACCCCACGGGCGCGAATCAGCGGCCCTCGAAAGGGGCCGCTGAACAGAACTTCTCCGAGAGCGGACGACGGGATTCGAACCCGCGACCCCAACCTTGGCAAGGTTGTGCTCTACCAACTGAGCCACGTCCGCGTGTGGCGGCCACATTACCAGCCGGGACCGATCGGGCGAACCCGGTCGGCCCCGCCGGCGGGCGATGAACCGCCGGCGGGGCGCGGTCCGTAGTGACCACTGCGATGCGCCGGCCGGCCGATTCGGGTTCACTGACGGACGTGGTCGATGTCCGGGAGCGGGGCGCGGGGCGCGCCGACGACGCCGAGCTCCTCGCGCTCGTCGCCGCCGGCGACCGGGGCGCGCCGCTCGAGGAGCTGTTCGCCCGCTACGCCCCGCGCGTCTACGGCCTCGGCCTCCGCCTCCTCGGCGAACGGGGTCTCGCGGAGGAGCTCGTACAGGAGACGTTCGTGCGGCTGTGGCGGGCGGCGGCGCGGTACGACCGGTCGAAGGGGAGCGTGCCGACGTTCGTGTTCACCATCGCCCGCCGGCTCGCCATCGACCTGGTGCGCCGGCCCTCCAGCCGGCCGTTCCTGAGCCCGCCGGCCGAGACCGACCCGGAACGGGACCCGTCGGGCGCGACGCGCCCCGGTGCCCCGGCCGAGGCCGACTCGATCGTCGTGGGGCTCGTCGTTCGCGACGCTCTCGACTCGCTGACGCCGGCCCACCGTGACGTGCTGGAGCTGTCGTACCGCTCGGGGCTCACCCAAGTCGAGATCGCCCGGCGCCTCGGGCTCCCGCTCGGAACGGTGAAGACCCGCACCTACTACGCGCTGCGCGCGCTGAAGCTCGCGCTCGAGGAGCGGGGCGTCGATGGCTGACCACGTGATCCCCCACCCCGACCTGGCCGGCTACGTGCTCGGCGTGCTCGACGCCGCCGAGACGGCCGCGTTCGAAGCCCACCTCGACGACTGCGACGACTGCCGCGCCGAGGTCGTCGAGCTGCGGCCGCTCACCGCCGCGCTCGACCAGGCGGCACCGGCCGCCGATCTCCCGCCCGGTCTCGCGGCCCGCACGTTCACCGCCGTCGAGCGAGCGGCCGCCGCCGAGTCGCTGCATGCCGGCACCACCACGGCCTACGCCGCCTCTCGACCGGGCGCGCCAACGACGTCGCGCCCGTCGGGCCGTCGCCGCCCCCGCCTGCTCGCGGCGGGCGCGGCGGTGGCCGCGCTCGCCGCCCTCGTGGCCGGCCTGCTGCTCGTGTGGCCGGCATCCGGGTCCGGCTCGCGACCGACGGCGCACGTGACGCTCGTCTCCGACGTCGCCGGGCGGACGGGCACGGTCGGGCTCCGGCGCACCGCCTCCGGAATCGTGATCGATCTCGCCGTCGCCGGGCTCCCGCCGTCCGGCGACGGCGACCACTACGAGTGCTGGTACCTGTCGGCGACCGACACGCCGGCGGCGCCGGATCGGGTCTCGGCCGGGACGTTCACGGTCGGCGCCGACGGCCGCGCTGAGGTCCGCATGATCACCGCCGCCGACCCCGCCGAGTACCCGCGCATCGTCGTGGCCCGCCAGCCCGGCGGCGGCGACCCCGCGGTCATGGGCGACACGGTGCTGTGGTCGCAGTGGTCGCCGGCGGGTACGACGACGCGGTGAACCGCACCGCCGCCCGCTCCGTACACCTCGACGTGCACATGCCGAACCGCCGCCGTCTCCTCGCCGCCGCTTCGCTCCTCGCCGTCGTCGCCCTGGGCGCGGCGTGCGGGTCGAAGGACAGCGGCGGGGCGATCCAGACCCAGAGCGAGCGTGCCGTCACGTCGACGACCGCACCCCAGAGCGACATGTACGGCTACCCGTCGAACGACTCGTCGACGACGACCGCGGCCGGAGCAGGCGCCGCCGCGGCCGGTGACACGATCACCGCCAAGGGGTTCGCGTTCTCGGGAGCGACGGTGAAGGCGGGCGCGACGGTCAAGGTCGTCAACCAAGACGGCACCGCGCACACCGTCACCGCCGACGACGGCTCCTTCGACGTGAGGGTCGACGGCAACGGCACCGGGTCGTTCACGGCGCCCTCGAAGCCCGGGACCTATCCGTTCCACTGCAGCATCCACCCGAGCATGCACGGCACCCTCACGGTGCAGTGACGCCGGCACCGGCGACGATCAGGTCCGCTTGGCGGCCTTCAGGAGATCGTCGAGCGCTTCCTCGACGCCGGAGGCGATGTCCCACACCGCCGGCACCGCCTCGCGGCACGCGTTGAGGCCGAAGAACATCGAGTCGAGGTAGCTCATCACCGTCATGTTGAGCGCGCCACCGTCGGCGATGGGGCCGAGCGGGTACGCGGCGACCATGCGCGAGCCGGCCGAGTACAGGGGGAAGTTCGGGCCGGGCACGTTCGAGATCGTCACGTTGAAGATCGGGCGGTGGCGGTCGGCCAGCTTCATGTTGGAGTAGAGCCGGGCGGCCCGGGCGGCCAGCGCGGGGGCGGCGAACTCGGTCCAGTTGGTGAGCGCCTGCGCGTCGATCGCCTTGTCCTGCTCCTTGGCCCCGCGCGTGCTCTCGGTGATCGCGTGCAGCCGCTCGACCGGGTCGTCGATGTCGGTCGCCAACGAAACGAACATGGCCGACACCTGGTTGCCCATCGTGCCCTTGAGATCCTCGGTGCGCACCGACACCGGCACCATGGCGACCAGCGGACCCTCGAGCTCCTCGCCCTTGGCGTCGAAGTAGCTGCGCAGCGCGCCGGCGCAGATCGCGAGCACCACGTCGTTCACCGTGCCGCCCAGGGCGTTCTTGACCGCCTTCACGTCCTCCAGCGACACGCGCCCGAGGCCGACCCGACGGTGGGGCGTGACGGCGTTGTTGATCGATGTGTTCGGCGCGGAGAACGGCGCCGGCGGCGGGTTCACGCCCGGCTCACGGTTCCGCCGGCGCAGCGTGAGGAGCGCCTCGGCGGTGCGGCGCGCCGTCTTGGCCGCGAGGAGCGGCTGGCGAGCCAGCGAGGCCATGGCGAAGCCCACGAGCTCGGCGTCGGTCGGGATCCGGTCGGGCTTCCACGGCGTCTCGGGCGCCGGCGTCTCGGCCGGCTCGGGCTGCAGGTCGAGCAGGGCGACCATGAGCTCGGCGCCCGAGACACCGTCGATGGCCGCGTGGTGGACCTTCGTGACCGTCGCGATCATCCCGTTCTCGAGACCCTCGACGACGTACATCTCCCACAGCGGCTTCGACCGGTCGAGCTGCCGGCTCGTGACCTCGGCGGCGAACTCCGCAAGCTCGCGCTCGCCGCCCGGCGACGGGAGCGCCGCCCGCCGGATGTGGAAGTCGAGGTCGAAGTCGGGGTCCTCGATCCACAGCGGGTGGTGCAGCGCGAAGGGGATCTCCACGAGCCGGCGCCGGAACGGGGGCAGCAGGTCGAGGCGCGACTCGACCAGCTCCTTCACCTTCTCGAACGAGTAGCCCCCCGGCACGGTGCTCGGGTCGAAGACGTACACGCCGGCCACGTGCATGTGGTTGTGCGCCGTCTCCAGGTAGAGGAACGTGGCGTCGAGTCCGCTGAGCCGTTGCATGGTCTCTCCTTCTTCCCGGTGAAGGGAGTGAATCCCTGCGTGAGCAGTGTGAACCTTCGGTAAACGGACCGGTCGATCTACTTCAGCAGGCGCGACAGCCGGCGGTCGGCGAGCGGCTTGCCGCCGGTCTGGCACGTCGGGCAGTACTGCAACGATTTCGTGGCGAACGACACCTCTCGGATCGTGTCGCCACACACCGGGCACGGCTGGCCGGTGCGACCGTGGACCCGCGTGTTGCCCTTCTTGTCGGACTTGAGCTTGTCGGCCGTCAGGTCGTCGGCCCGGGCGATCGCGGCCGAGAGCACCTCGACCAGGGCGTGGTGGAGGCGGGTGACCTCGTCCGCCGTGAGCTTGCTGGCCGGCTTGAACGGGCTCAGGCGGGCGAGGTGCAGCGCGTCGTCGGAGTAGGAGTTGCCCACGCCGGCGATGAGCCGCTGATCGGTGATCGCCCCCTTGATCTGGCTCCCGCCCGCCGAGGTGAGGAGGTCGTGCAGCCGGTCGACGGTGAAGCCGGGGTCGAGCGGGTCGGGGCCGAGCGTGGCCACGAACTCGATGTCGTCGGGGTCGCGCACGACGTAGGCGGCGACCCGCTTCTCGGTGCCCGCTTCGGTGACGTCGAACCCGACGTCGCCCTCGTAGCGCACCCTCAGCGCGAGCGGGCCCCTGCCCGGCTTGGCCCGGGCCGGCGGCATCGGCTCCTTCCACCGGAGCCAGCCGGCACGCGCGAGGTGGAGGACGAGGAAGAGGCGCTCCCCGTCGGCGGAGGCGTGCTCGAGCAGCAGGAACTTTCCCCGGCGTCCGGTGGCGGTGAGCGTCGCGCCGGCGAGGGCGTCGACGGGCGGGTCGTAGGTCTTCAGGACCGACAGCGATGCGACCTCGACGCGCGTCACGTGGCGGCCGACGGCGACCTCGCGCAGGAATCGCGCCAGCGACTCGACCTCGGGCAGCTCGGGCACGTCACCGCCTCCCGGTGTGGCCGAACCCACCGAGGCCGCGCTCGGTGTCGTCGAGCACCTCGACCACACGCCACTCGGCCTGCTCGACCCGCTGGATGACGAGCTGGGCGATGCGATCGCCGCGGCGCACCTCGAAATCGGCGCTCGGGTCGGTGTTGACGAGCAGGACGCGCAGCTCGTCGCGGTAGCCGCTGTCGATGAGGCCGGGGGTGTTGAGGCAGGTGACGCCGTGCTTCAGCGCGAGGCCGCTCCGCGGCTGCACGAACCCCGCGTAGCCGGCGGGGAGGGCGAGCGCGACACCGGTCGGCACCAGGGCCCGGCCGCCGCCCGCCTTCAGCACCGCCCCCTCGCGGGCCACGAGGTCGGCGCCGGCGTCGCCGGGCCGGGCGTAGGCGGGCAACGGGAGGTCGGGGTCGAGGCGCACGATCTCCACGGGGAGCACGCACGGAGCCTACGCGGGCGCGGCGACGGACGGCCCTACGATCGAAGCCGTGCTCGTGTGGATGGACCTCGAGATGACCGGGCTCGACCCGGCACGCCACGTGATCGTCGAGATCGCCACGCTCGTCACCGACGACGACCTCGAGCTGGTGGCCGAGGGGCCCGACCTCGTGATCAACCCCGGCCCCGAGGCCATGGCCGAGATCGAGGGCGTCGTGCGCACCATGCACACCAAGAGCGGGCTGCTGAAGGCGATCGAGTCGTCCACCGTCACGCTGGAGGACGCCGGCCGCCAGACGCTCGAGTTCATCAAGGCCCACGTCCCGGAGCCCCGCTCGGTGCCCCTGTGCGGCAACTCGATCGGCACCGACCGCCGCTTCCTGTCGAAGTACCTGCCCGACATCGAGGAGTACCTCCACTACCGCTCGGTCGACGTGTCGACGGTGAAGGAGCTGGCCCGGCGGTGGTACCCCGCGGCGGTCGCCGGCGCGCCGCAGAAGGTCGGCGGGCACCGCGCGCTCGACGACATCCGGGAGAGCGTCGAGGAGCTGCGGTACTTCCGCACCGCGGTGTTCAAGTGACCGCGGTGTTCACGTGACCGACGAGGCGCCGGCGGGGCAGACCGTCGAGCTCCTCCAGACGCTCATCCGCAACGCGTGCGTCAACGACGGCACGCCGGCGTCCGGCCAGGAGGTCCGCAACGCCGACACGCTCGAGGCGTTCCTGTCCGAGCGCGCTTCTGGCAGAGCCGGTGTCACCTTCGAGCGATTCGAGGCCGCTCCCGGTCGCGTCTCGCTGGTGGCCCGGATCGAGGGCTCGGCGCGCGGGGAGGCCCCGTCGCTGTGCTTGATGGGCCACACCGACGTCGTGCCCGTGAACCCGGACGGGTGGACGCGCGACCCGTTCGGCGGCGAGATCGTCGACGGTGAGGTGTGGGGGCGCGGCGCCGTCGACATGCTCAACCTCACGTCGTCGATGGCGGTCGCGTTCCGAACGCTCGTCGCCCGCGGGTTCCGTCCTCGGGGCGACCTGGTCTACCTCGCGGTCGCCGACGAGGAGTCGGGCAGCGCCTACGGCGCCCAGTGGCTCGCCGACCACGCCGCCGACGCCATCCGCGCCGACTACGTCCTCACCGAGAACGGCGGCGTCCACTCGGGCCCGCCCGACGCCCCGTTCGTGACGATCAACGTCGCCGAGAAGGGGGTGGCCTGGCGACGGCTCCGGGTGCGAGGGACGCCGGGCCACGGGTCGGCGCCGTTCCGCACCGACAACGCCCTCGTCACCGCCGCGGCCGTCGTCGACCGCATCGCCTCCTACCGGCCGGCGCCCCGCGTGCACGAGCTGTGGCGCGGCCTCGTCGACTCGCTCGACGTCGACCCTGACACGAGGCAGGCGCTGCTCGATCCGGCGCGCATCGACGCCGTCCTCGAGGCCATGCCGAGCGCCGCCAGCGCCCGGTTCCTGCATGCGTGCACCCACGCCACGTTCTCGCCGAACGTGCTCGGCGGCCGGATGAAGGCGAACGTGATCCCCGACGCCGTCGACCTCGTGGTCGATGTGCGCACGCTGCCAGGCGAGACCGCCGACGACGTGACCGCGCACCTGCGGGCCGCGCTGGGCGACGACCTGGCCGATCGCGTCGACGTCGAGGTGATCCTGAACGACGCCGCCTCGATCTCGCGCGTCGACACCCCGCTGTGGGACGCGCTCGAGCGGGCCGTCCGCCGGCCCTTCCCATCGGCGCGACTCACGCCGCGGATGCTCGTCGGCTTCACCGACGCCCGGGTGTTCCGGGCCATGGGCGCCGTCGCCTACGGAGCCGGCCTCTTCAGCCCCGAGGTCGACGCCGGCGAGTTCGGCCGGCGCTTCCACGGCAACGACGAGAGGATCGACGTGGGCTCGCTGGCGCTGACGACGCAGCTGTGGCTCGACGTCGCCGGCGACCTGCTCGGGTGAAGGTCACCCTGGGCGGCGGCGTCAGCCGTGGGCCCTCACCGGTGCGCCGTCAGCCGTCACCGCCGGCGACGTCGTAGCCGATCTGGCGGCCGAGGTTCTCGGGCACGTAGTCGGTCGGCGCCGCGATCTCGACGATCGGGTCGGGCCGGTCGTCGTACTCGAGGCGCAACGCGACCGAGATCACCGCGTGCATCGTGTACATCATCGTGATGTAGGTGAACTCGAGGATCTCCTCGTCGGTGAGGTGAGCGCGCAGCGCGTCGAACACGGCGTCGTCGACGCGCCCGAAGCCGAGCACGAGCCCGTCGGTGTAGGCGAGCAACGCCCGCTCGACCGGGGAGAACAGGTCCGACACCGCCCACGCCTTCAGGGCCTCGATCTTCTCGTCGGGGAAGCCGAGCGCCCGGCACGACTTGCAGTGCTGGGAGAACACGAACTGGCTCCCGACGAGCCACCCGGCGCGGGTCTGGCCCAGCTCGCGCAGACGGGGCGGGAGCTTGCGGTCGGGGCTGGCGTAGAGGGCGAAGCCGCGGGTCGCATGCTCGAGGACGTCGGGCGAGTTGGCGAACACCGTCCACCAGTCGCCCGGGGTGCCGGTCGCGGTGCCGGGCTGCGCCACCGGGTCGCGGTCGCCGAAGAGGCGCTTGTACATCGACAGGACGATCGGCGCCTCGGCGGCGGCGCGAGGGATCTGCTGGAGTCGCGGCATCGTGCTTGTATAGGGAAGCCGCATCGTCCTGACAAGGGGGGCCCGCATGGCGACGACCGGTTCGACCAATCCCGAGTTCGAGCTCCGCGGCATCAACCACCTCGCGCTCGTCTGCCGCGACATGGCCGAGACGATCGAGTGGTACGGGTCGGTGCTCGGCATGAAGCTCGTCAAGACCCTCGAGCTCCCCGGCGGGCGCGGCCAGCACTTCTTCCTCGACATGGGCAACGGCGTCGACGGGATCGCGTTCTTCTGGTTCCCCGAGGCGCCCGAGGCCGAGCGAGGCGTCACGCTGCAGGACCGCGGCGGCGTCACCGCCATCGCCACGATGAACCATGTCGCGTTCGACGTGCCCGCCGAGCAGTTCGAGGAGTACCGCCGGCGCCTTGTCGACAAGGGGGTCGAGGTCACCCCGATCATCAACCACGCCGACTCCCTCGACGGCGGCCACAAGGCCGACTACGACGCCGGCACCGACGGCGGCGACGTGTTCATCCGCTCGATGTACTTCCGCGACCCCAACGGGATCACCCTCGAGTTCGCCTGCTGGACGCGCGCGCTGGCCGAGACCGACGTGCGGCACGCGCCGGCGTCGGCCCGCACGACCGCCGGCGCCTGACGGACCCGGTCGGCGGCCGGCGCGGCCCCCGACCACGGCGCGACCCCCGCGACCCCGCGACCAATCTGGCCCCCGGATCTTTCGAGGCGTTCCGCCGTCACGACCAGCCGGTTCGCGTCGCGTTTGCCTCGAAAATGTCGGCGAGGCGTTTCGCCGCAGTTGCCTCGAAAATCGTCGTCAGCCGGAGCGGCCGAGGAACCGGCGGATGCGGGTGATCTGGGTGACGTCCTTGCCCGACGGTTGCATGGTGGACGGGACGACCAGGAACGGCGCCGCCGCGCTGACCCCTCCCCCGGACGCGATGAGCGCACGCGGGCCGAGGATGTCGTGGCCGAAGATGAGCACCTGCACGGTGAACGTGCCGTCGGGGCCGGCGGTCGCGGGCGTCGTGCCGATGCCGGGATTCCACACCAGCGTGACCGCGCCCGGTGGGAACCCGCTCCCCTGGGCGAGGGCGACGAAGCCAGCCGGCCCGATCGCCGGCGTCACGGTGAGCGACACGCCCGGCGTCGGCGGCGGGATCGGGATCGTCGTCGACGTGGTGGTGGTCGTCGGCGTGCCCGGCGTCACGGTCGTCGACGTGGTCGTGGTGGTGATCACCGGGGCGGTGGTGGTCGTCGTCGTGGTCGGCGGCGGACAGCGCAACCAGACTGCATCAACCGTGTTCGCAGTGTCGTCGTAGACGTGAATCGGAACGTCACGGTCTGCTGGCGGCGTGACGGTGAACGGCGTCGACTTGTACGACGGACTCGTCGCGAAGTTTCCCGACGTATCGATCGGAATCCCGTTCGGCTGACGGAAGTCGGCACCGCCGTCACCATTCCAGTCGTAATAGACGTAGCCAAACGCGCTGTAGCGCACGCCGCTCGGAGCGAAATCCAGCCCAGTAACGGTCAACGTCTGCGTTGTGCCAGGCGTACTGCACGGCGGGTCGAATGTTACGTGTGGGTTTCGGCAGGGAGCGCTAAAGAGCCGATAGTCGGCAGCACCGGTGGCACTGTCGGTCGCGATCACGCGGTAGTAGCCATTGAGTGTCGGCGTGAACGTCACGGTCGCCGACCATGACCCTGTGCGCGTTGTGTAGTTACTTGACCCGATCGATGCTGTTTGGGGATTCGTCACGTTGATAGTGCCGCTGCCGCCCACAGGTGCGTTGCCGTTCACCGTGACCGTGACCGTGACGTTCAGCCCGCCGCATGTTGGTGAGATCGACGTGATGGCAACAGGAGGCGTCTGAGCCCCCACTGGCCCGCCGGCCACCGCCGCGGCCGACGCCACGAGCGCGCACAGCACAAGCGCGACGGCGAGCTTCCGGACCACGCGAACCCAGTCAGCCCGCCGCGATGAAGCCGGCGAAGTAGGCGCCGGGGGTGCACGAGGGCGACGTACACGAGGCCGAGAGCACGAGCTTCTGGCCGCCCTTGAACACGATCGGTGCGACGAAGTGGTAGTCGAGGTCGCGGAAGTTGCCGAGCTCGACGACGAGGAGTGCCCCGTCGTCACGCCGGATCTGGAGCATCCCGGTGTTGCCGGCGGGGTTCTGCAGCACGATGTCGGTCAGCTGGAGCACCTTGCCGTTCGGCACCGCGAACGACTGGTCGCCCGACTCGGTGAGCGCCAGCCGACCGTCGATCGGCGTCCCGACACCGCCGCCGCCGGTTGCATCGCCGCCCGCCGTCGTCGGCGTCGTCCCGCCCGAGCCCGACGAGCCCGAGCCCGAACCGCCCGACGACGACTTGCCGCTGTTGGGGCCGATCGTGACGGGCGCGGATTCCTGTTTCACCGCGTCCTTGGCGGCCGACCGCACCGTCGGCTTCAGCAGCAGGAACCAGAGCCCGACGAGCAGCAACAGCCCGAGGATCGACCACATGACCGCCTTGCGCAGCCACGGCGGCTCGGTCGCCTCCTGCATCATCATCCCGTCGGCGGTGGCGACCGGCTGGCCGTCCTGTTCGGCGACGACGTGGTACATCCGGGTCTGCGCCGGCCCCCGGCGGAAGCGCGACACCGGGCGGATCCGCAGCTTCGAGAACGCGGCCGTGCCCGGCGGCAGCGCGAGCCCCGGGTCGGCGATGTCGAAGGCCAGGAGCTTGTCGGCATCGCCGGCGGACAGCGTGAGGTTGGCCGGAGCGTTGCCGCGGTTGTCGATGGCGATCTCGGTGGCGGCCGCCTTCCGGCCGCGCACGGTGCGGGGCACGAGCTCGAGGGTGACGAGGGCGAACGCCCCGACCTCGATCGTGCCCTCCTCGGTGATCGAACCGGCGGCGTCCTCCTTCGACGCCACCCGCACGCCGAACGGCACCGAGCCGGCAGCCACGGACGCGTCACGCGGCGGGCGGAAGACGACGCGCGCCGTCGCATCGGCGCCCGGGAACAGCGACACCTGCGGTGGCTCGACTGTCGCCCAGGCCGCGGCGTCGCCGACCACGTCGATGGTGAACTCGTCGACCACGGAGCCCGTGTTGCGGACACGGATCTCGGCGGCCGCTTCCGACCCCGGGACCACGGTCACTGACGCAGGCGTGAGGGACGCAGACGCACCCATGCGCGGACGGTAACGGCCGTTTGCTCCCGAGGCGCGGAACTTCAGGAATCCTTCAGGGCAGAAACCCCTGCCCGTTGAGTCCACGTGGAGTGCCCGATGAGCGGGCAGTGGCACGCTCTCGCCACAGGCGGGGCCGCACGGTCCCACGGGTGTAGAGCAGTGCGGGAGGAAGCATGTCCGAGCGGATCCGGGTCTTCGTGTATGCCCACGACCCCATCTCCCAGGCGGGGCTCGCGGCGCAGCTCCGGACCAGGAGCGACGTCCAGGTCGTCGACGACGATGTCGACCACGCCGAGGTCGCGGTCGTCGTCGCCGACGAGGTCGACGAGGAGACGACGCGTGTCGTCCGCGCCATCCAGCGCAACGGCATCCCCCGCGTGGTGCTCATCGTCACCCGGCTCGACGACGCCGGCATGATCGCCGGCGTCGAGGCGGGGGCATGCGGGTTGCTGCGCCGCAGCGAGGCCAAGCCCGAGCAGCTCGCGACCGCGATCCGCGCCGCGCACATCGGTGACGGCAGCGTCCCTTCCGACCTCCTCGGCCGGCTGCTCGACCACGTCGGCCGGCTGCAGCGCCAGGTGCTCACCCCGCGGGGCATCACCCTCTCGGGCCTGACCGAGCGCGAGATCGAGGTGCTGCGCCTCGTCGCCGACGGCCTCGACACCGCCGAGATCGCCACGTCACTCTCCTACAGCGAGCGCACGATCAAGAACATCATCCACGACGTCACCGCCCGTCTGAACCTGCGGAACCGGTCCCACGCCGTCGCCTACGCCGTCCGTCAGGGCCTCATCTGACCCACGACGCATGCCCGGAATCTGCCCGTTCGGGCAGGGCGGGCTGCGGCACCCTGGAAGAGCCGACGTAGGAGAAGACCGTGATCCACGAAGTCGACGAGACGCTGCGCGCGATCGTGAAGCGAGAGGTGCTCAACGGCTCGGACGTCGAGGTCGTGTTCGATGCGCCGACGAAGGACTGGTCGTCGCGACGCAACACGCCGACCGTCGACATCTACCTGTACGACATCCGTGAGGACCTCAAGCGCCGCCAGTCGGGCATGCTCCCGCGCCGCGACGGCGACGGCCGCATCACCGGCACCGCGCCCGCGCCCCGCTTCTTCAAGCTCAGCTACCTGGTGACGGCATGGACCCAGCGTCCCGAAGACGAGCACCGCCTCCTCTCGGCCATGCTCGCCTGCTTCCTCAAGCACGACCGCCTCACGCCCGACATGCTCGCCGGCAACCTCGCCGACCAGGGCAACGTCGTCGACGTCACGATCGCGCTGCCGCCGCCCGAAGACCGCGCCCTGTCGGATGTGTGGTCGGCCCTCGGCGGCGAGCTCAAGCCGTCGCTCGACCTCGTCATGACCGTGCCGGTCGACCTCGACCGCTACACCGTCGCCGCCCCGCTCGTCACCGAGGAGCCGAAGTTCCGCTTCGACGGCGGCGCGGGCGCCGAGGCGGAAGCACCGCCCCGGCGGCGGCTGCGTCCCGCACCCGCCCCGACG
>DATAKR010000161.1:0-5927 GCA_036261495.1 Acidimicrobiales bacterium
GGGGATGGAACGGCGTCATGTACGCCTCCATCAGCAGCACCCCGGCCTCGTCGCAGGCCTCGGCCATGGCCGACGCCTCGACGGCGCTCGTCGCGAGGGGCTTCTCGCACAGCACGTGCTTGCCGGCGCGGGCCGCCCGGATGGCCCACTCGGCGTGGAGGCTGTTGGGCAGCGGGATGTAGACGGCCTCGACGTCGGGATCCTCGACGACGGCGTCGTAGGAGGCCAGCACCCGTTCGGCGCCGAACGCCTCGTAGCCGCCGGCGGGCTGCGAGGCGCTCGCCACCGCCACCAGCCGGCACTTCGGGCTCTCGGCCAAGGCGGGGAGCACGGCGTGGCGTGCGATCGTGGCCGTCGCGGCGAGCACGCCCCACCGCACCGGTGGGGTTCCCGGCTGCTCGGCGCTCATGGTCGAGAACCTACCGGTGACGCCCGGCCTACAACCTGATCTCGACGCCGCCCGCGTCGGAGGAGCGCTGCGAGGCCTCGAGGATCGCGACCACGTCGCGCACCGACTCGGGGCTGACGGCCAGCGGCTCACCGAGCAGCAGGTGGTCGGCGAGGTTGCGGTGGAAGGCGTGCTCGGGCGCCCGCCCGGGGGGAAGCGCCGTCTCGGTGATGCCGTACCCGGGCTCGTAGCGGGCGAGCACGATGTCGGCCGGCGCCTCGGCGTGGTGGTGCTCCTCGCGCACGTAGCCGCCGACCGGGTCGACGCGCTCGGTGGCGACCGGGCGGTAGTGGCCGACGAGCGTCCCCTCGGTGCCCTGCACGAAGAACTTCGGCCGGCGCACTGCGGCGACGTCGCTCTGGAAGAACTCGGCCTCGCGCCCGTCGTCCCACGCCAGGTGCAGGCGCAGCTGATCGAGGTTGGTCACGTCGTGCCACACGCGCTTGTGGCCGAACGTCGTGACCCGCGACGGGCGGTCGCCGAGGAGCTGCAGGATCCAGTCGACGTGGTGCGACCCCCAGTCGTAGACCGCGCCCCCCGAGACCGGGACGTGGGAGTGCCACGCACGGCAGGGGTGGTCGAAGCCGCCGACGAACGTCTCGACGTTGAACACCTCGCCCAGGAGCCCGGTGTCGACGGCGCGCCGGAGCGCGAGGTAGTCGGGGTCCCACCGCCGGTTCTGGTGGACGGTGAGGACCCGCCCGGCGTCGCGCGCCCTGC
This sequence comes from Acidimicrobiales bacterium, assembly GCA_036261495.1. GTDB lineage: Bacteria > Actinomycetota > Acidimicrobiia > Acidimicrobiales > CADCTF01 > DATAKR01. The sequence goes on from DATAKR010000161.1 coordinate 1,169, forward strand.
GGATCAACCCGTCGGCCTCGGCCGCGGTGAGGCACATGGGCTTCTCGACCACGACGTGGCGCCCCTCGTCGAGGAGCCGCGCCGCGAGCACCGCGTGCGACGCCGGTGGCGTGGCGACCACGACGACGTCGACCGCGTCGTCGGTGAGCAGCTCGTCGACGGTCGGGTAGACGGCGATCCCGGGGAACTCGCGCTCCGCCGCCTTCCGCCGCTCGTCGCTCGTGTCGACCGCGGCGACGAAGTCGAGGCCGTCGACGGCCCGGCACGCGACGCCGTGGCGCTGGCCCATGCCGCCGTAGGGGCCGAAGCCCACGACGGCGACGCCGAGGGTGGTGGCATCGGCGGGCCGGCCGACGGCGCGCCCGAGGAGCCGGCGCACCGACGGGGCGGCGAGGGCGTCGGTGTCGGTGCCCACCCCGGAGAGGACGAGCTGGCCGTGGCCGAGTGACCGCCGGACGACGACGGGATGGTCGGTGAAGCCGACGCTGACGCTCGCGATCTCGTCGCCACCCGGCTGTCCGAGGGGCCGTACGCGGTCGACCACGCCGGCGGTGCGCTCGAGGCGCGCGGTCAGCGGGTGGGACGCGAGCTCGAGCATGTACTCGGCCCGGCGAAGTGTGGCCGGCAGGTCGGCGCCGACCAGCGCGCCCCATGGTCCGGGCGCGCCCGAGCCGCAGAGCACGAGCACCGTGGTCCCCCGCCGGGCCCGGTCGTCGATGCGGCGGACGTCGTCGGGGGTGGCGTCAGGGAACCCGTCGACCACGATGAGGCCGTCTTCGGACCCCTCGATCGGCTCACCGGCGTGGGCGAACCGCGCCGGTCCGTCCGGCGCGAGGGCGGCGAGGGCCGCGCGCCGGGCGCCGTCACCTGTCGAGGTGACGATCACGAACGTCCGAGCCGCCGACACCGAGGACGACACCACGTCACCACCGTACGGCGCGGGGCGAGCGAGCGGATGAGGCCGGCACCGTTCACCCACGATCGAGGGCGTCGACGATCTCGCCGACCAGCCCGCTCAGGAAGTGGTAGAGCACCCACATCGGGAACCTCGGATCGTCGTCGGCGATGGCGTCGGGCTCCATGTCCTCGCTCACGTCGAGGATGGTGCCGATCACCAGCCGGGTGTCGTTCAACGAGCCGAGCCAGGCGAGGATCTGCTCCTCGGTGAGACGGTCGGCGTCGAGCGTCTCCTCGAGGAGGTCGAGGGTGGCCAGGCGCTTCCCGAGCAGCTCCATGTGCATCAGCCGGGCGAACTCGGCGTTGCGCTCGTCATCGTTCAGGTAGGCCGGCGGGAACAGGCGCTCGAGGCTCGGGTCCTCCGTCGCGAGCAGCTCGCGGAGCTGGGTGGGCAACCCGCGCAGCAGCTCACGCTCCGCGTCGGGGAGCGAGACGGCGAAGTCGCCGCGCCGGGTGCGCGAGAAGCGCCTTCGCCAGAGCATCGTTCAGCCCGACTGCTCCATGGTCGCCCACAGGCCGTGCTCGTGGAGGCGGAACACGTCGAGCTCGCACTTCTCGCGGTTGCCCGACGACACGACGGCGCGGCCCTTCTCGTGGACGTCGAGCATGAGCTTGGTCGCTTTGGCCCGGCTGTAGCCGAACAGCTTCTGGAACACCCAGGTGACGTACCCCATGAGGTTGATGGGGTCGTTCCAGACGATCACGATCCACGGGCGGTCGGTCTCGGTGGCCCGCTCCTCGACGGTCTCCTCGACCGTCCCGGTGTCGACGGTCTCCACCTCGGCCGGCGCCGCGGTCGGAGCCATGTCAGGCGGAGGCGACGGCCACGACCGGCCGGCGGTCGGGCGCCCGGTCGGCGATGGCCAGCGCGAGGTCGAGGACCGACAGCCAGACGACGACGGCGCCGGCGATGTGGACGCCCACGAGCAGGGCCGGGACGCCGGTGAAGTACTGGACGTAGCCCACCGCGCCCTGGGCGACGAGCACCGCCACGAGGATCTCCGCCTTGCGCATCAGCGCCGCCGACGCGTGCGCCACCCGGAGGCCGCGGGCGGTGAACAGCGTCAGGGCGAGGAGGATCCACACCGCGATGCTGTGGATGCGTGCGACGTCGGTGATGGCGAACGGCAGCCGCTCGACCAGCTGGCCGTCGTGGCTCCCGGCGTGCGGGCCCGACCCGGTCACCACGGTGCCGAGGAGGATCGCCACTGAGGCCGACGCGACGAGGAGCCAGCCGAGCGGCGCGTGCTCGGGCGAGCCTTCCACGGGGCGCTCCGCGACGACGGGGTCGCGGCGGGCGCGGTGGTGGAGCACCGCGGCGTCGAGCAGCAGCAGCATCGAGAGCACGAAGTGGCCCATCACCAGCGGCGGGGCCAGATGGAAGAGCACCACGAGCCCGCCGAGCACGATCTGGCCGATGACGCCGGCGACGAGGCCGAGCGACAGCACCACGAGGTCGGTGCGCCGCGGCCGGCGGACCAGCGACCCGAGCACCGCGAGGATGACGGCGATCGACACTGCGCCCGTCACCAGCCGGTTGCCGAACTCGATCCACGCGTGCTTCTCGAAGGGCGCCACGACGTGGCCCTGTGCGCACGTCGGCCAATCCGGGCATCCCAGGCCCGACTGGCTGAGACGCACCGCACCGCCGGTGACGACGATGAACGCGAGCGCGACCAGGGCCAGCAGCGTCACCCTCGAATAGGTCCGAGGTGAGACCGTGAGCCTTCTCATCCCGGATCGGGATGCTACGGCGCCCCGAGCGCGGTACCCAAGGCGGCGTTCGTCCCGCAACTTGGCGGTTCTGGACGATGCGGCCGTAGAGTCGGTGCCCGATGGGGCGCCTACGGGCTTATGTCGCGCTCACGAAGCCGCGGATCATCGAGCTCCTCCTCGTCACCACCCTCCCGACGATGGTGGTGGCGAAGCGAGGGCTCCCGCCGATCGGCCTCATGATCGCCACGCTCGTCGGCGGGGCGCTCGCCGCCGGCGGTGCGAACGCGATCAACATGTACGTCGACCGCGACATCGACCAGATCATGAAGCGGACGGCGAAGCGTCCGCTCGTCACGGGCGCCGTCACCCCGCGGGCCGCCCTGACCTTCGCCATCATGCTCGAGATCGTCGCCTTCGCGGAGCTGTGGCTCCTCGTGAACCTGCTGTCGGCCGTCCTGGCCCTGTCGGCGACGCTGTTCTACGTCTTCGTCTACACGCTGTGGCTCAAGCGGACGTCGAAGCAGAACATCGTGATCGGCGGCGCTGCGGGCGCGGTGCCGGTCCTCGTCGGGTGGGCCGCCGTGCAGAACTCGCTCAGCCTCGCGCCGCTCGTGCTGTTCGCGGTGGTCTTCGTGTGGACGCCCCCGCACTTCTGGGCGCTCGCGATCAAGTACCGAGACGACTACGCGGCGGCCGACGTCCCGATGCTGCCGGCGGTGGCGAGTGTGAAGGCGACCGCCCGCCAGATCGTCATCTACACGGTCGCGCTCTGGGCGTGCACGCTCGTCTTCGCCCCGATCGCCAGGATGGGCATCGTCTACGTCGTGGCCGCCATCGTGCTCGGCGCCGTGTTCTTGTGGTTCGCCGTCCAGCTCCAACGCGAGGAGTCGCAGGCCCGGGCGATGCGGCTGTTCTCGTACTCGATCTCCTACGTCACGCTGCTCTTCGCCGCCATGGCGCTCGACCAGCTCGTTCGGAGATGACTCCCGGGCGATGATGCCGACTCTGTGCCGAGGCCGAGCCCTGACTAGGGTTTCGGCGCTCCGACCCCAGCCGCTCCAGGAAGGCGCATGACACTCACCGAGACCCGTCCCGAGACGGTCGCTGACGAGGACGTCGCTCCCGCCGCGCCCGCGCTCGGTAGCTGGATCACGACCGGCGACCACAAGCGCCTGGGCCTCCTCTTCGTCTACGGCGGAGCGCTCTCGGTGATCGCGGGTTGCCTTGCCGCGGCCCTGTTCCAGCTGCCGTCGCTGGGCGACTCCGTGAACGCGTGGACGCAGACGGGCTCCCGGCTGGCGTCGATCGCGACCACCACGACCTTCGTCATCGGCATCCCGGCGCTCTGGATCGGCCTCGCCACCTACGTGATGCCCCTGCAGATCGGCGCCACCCGCCTCGCGCTCCCGCGCCTGCACCACCTCGCCCTGTGGCTCTTCGCCGCCGGCGGCGTGCTGGTCACGATCGGGTACCTCGCCGACCGCTCACTCCTCAACGGCCTCGGTGCCAGTGCCCCCGCACAGCTGAGCGGCAAGGCGAACGATGCCACCGAGCTGCTCATCGCCGGCCTCGCCATCGTCGCCATCGCGACATTCCTGGCCGCCCTCGACCTCGTGGTCACCGTGCTCACCCGGCGGGCCGCGGGCCTGCGCGTGACGCTCCTGCCCACGTTCTCGTGGAGCGTGCTCGGCACCGCGTCGGTGCTGGTGCTCGCCACGCCGGGGTTCCTCGCCGGGCTCGTCCTCCTCTACTACGACCGCCACTACGGCGGCTCGCTCCTGTCGTCGGCCGGTGGCATCAAGATCTGGGCGCACGAGCTGTGGCTGCTCGGCCGGCCGGAGGCGCTCGTGTTCGCCGCCGCCGGCGTGGGGCTCTTCTCCGACGTGGTGGTCACCCACACCCGCCGGCCCCTGATGGGCCACGGCATCGCCGCCGGCGCGGCGGCGGCCGCGGCGCCGCTCACGCTACTGCTGTGGATGGGCCGCTCGACGACGGTGACGGCGAGCCCGTTCGCGCCGATCGCCACCGTCCCCGCGGTGCTCGTCGGCCTGCCGGTGCTCCTCGGGCTGCTCAGCTGGCTCCGCAC
>DATAKR010000164.1:0-3249 GCA_036261495.1 Acidimicrobiales bacterium
CCGGCGCGCAGGTGTGGCGACGCGGTGGCGCGGTCGTCGTCGTCGGCCGCAACCCCGATGGCGCGGCCCTGCTCGGCGCCCTCCGGGCAGACGGGATCTCCGCGGTCGACGTCCTCGTCGTCACCGCACCGGGCCACAGCACCGCCTCGCGCCTCGCGCCCCTCCTCGACCGGATCCCGGTGCGGCTGACGCTGGCACCGCCGCGCACGCCGGTACCGAACGCCATCGCAGCGACACCGGGGTCGGTCGTCACCGCGGGGCCGCTTCGCATCGAGATCGCCGGCATGGGGCCCCCGCTGGAGGTCCGTGTAGGTTCCACCCGTGCGGCTGGCGCTCGGTGATCGCAGCTACGACCTGGCCACGCGGAGCCTCGTCATGGGGATCCTCAACCGCACGCCCGACTCGTTCTTCGACCGCGGCGCGTTCTACGAGCTCGACGAGTTCCTGCGCCTCGCCGAACGGCACGTGGCCGACGGGGCGGACATCCTCGACGTCGGCGGCGTGAAGGCGGGGCCGGGCACCGAGGTCGCCGAGGGCGAGGAGCTCGATCGCGTCGTTCCCGCGGTCGAGGCGCTCGTCGCCCGGTTCGACGTGCCGGTCTCGGTCGACACGTGGCGAGCGGAGGTCGTGCGCCAGGCGTTCGCCGCGGGCGCCGTGATCGGCAACGACATCAGCGGGTTCGCCGACCCCGGTTACCTCGTCGCGGCGGCCGAGGCGAAGGCGGCGGTCGTGGCGACCCACATCCGCCTTGCCCCGCGCGTCCCCGACCCCGAGCCCGAGTACCCCGAGGGCGTCGTGCCGGCCGTGCAGCGGTTCCTCGTCGAGCGGGCACGGCAGGCCGAGGCGGCGGGCATCCCGACCGACCGGATCGTCATCGATGCCGGGCTCGACCTGGGCAAGACGTGGGAGCAGTCGCTCGAGCTGCTTCGCTCGTCGGAACGTCTGGCCGTGCTCGGGTACCCGCTGCTGCTGTCCGCATCGAACAAGACCTTTCTCGGCCGGCTGCTCGATCTCGACGTCACCGATCGACGCGAGGCGTCGCTCTCGGCCACCGCCCTCGGCGTGCTGCGCGGCTGTCGGATCGTCCGTGCCCACGACGTGAAGGGCACGCGCCGTGTCGTCGACCTCGTCGCTGCGGTGCTCGAGGCGGACTGATGCCGGGCTCACGCGACGGCGCGGCCGGGACGGCCACGGCACCGCCGGCGCCGAAGCCCGCCTATCTCGTCCGCGGCGATGACGCCACCTTGCTCGCCGAGGCGGTCCGGACGCTCGTGGCGACGCTGGTCGGCGGCGACGACGCCTCGCTGGTCGTCGAGGACATGACGCTCGACACCGGCGACGGACCCGGCGTCGCCAACGTGCTCGACGCCTGCCTCACGCCACCGTTCCTCACCCAACGGCGCGTGGTCGTCGCCCGGGAGGCGGGAAGGCTTGTGGCCGACGACGCGGCGCGTCTCCTCGCCTACCTCGCCCAGCCCCTCGACACCTCGGTGCTGGTGCTCGTCGCCGGCGGCGGCACGATCCCTCAGAAGCTCGTGGCCGAGATCAAGAAGGTCGGCGTCATCGTCGAGGCCGGCCTGCCGCGGGCCGGTCGCGACCGCACCTCGTGGATGGTCGAGCGACTGAAGGATGCGCCCGTCACGCTCGACGCCGGGGCCGGTCGGCTCCTGGGCGATCACCTCGGCGAGGACCTGAGCCGCCTGCCGGGCATCCTGCGCGCGCTGGAGGGTGCGTACGGACCGGGTGCGCGCCTCGCCGCCGACGACGTCGAGCCGTTCCTGGGCGAGGCCGGGTCGGTCGCGCCTTGGGATCTCACCGACGCCATCGACCACGGCGACTACGCGGCGGCCCTGGACGCGCTCCACCGGCTTCTGGGTGCCGGCGACCGGCATCCGCTGGTGGTGATGTCGACGCTCCACCGGCACTTCTCGGCGATGCTCCGCCTCGACGGGAGCGGCGCGCGTGGCGAGGCCGACGCCGCCGAGCTCCTCGGGCTGAAGAGCACGTTCCCCGCGAAGAAGGCCCTGGCCCAGACCCGCCGGCTCGGGTCCGCCCGGGTCAGGCGGGCGATCGGGCTGCTCGCCGAAGCCGACCTCGACCTGCGGGGAGCGAAGGCATGGCCGCCGGAGCTGGTGATGGAGGTGCTCGTCGCCCGCCTCTGCCAGCTGTCGAAGGTCTGAGTAGCGTGCGGCGGGTGCCCCGCCGGAAACTCCCTGCTCCGGCCCTCGCCATCGAGCGCTTCACGCTGCCGAACGGACTGCGAGTGGTCCTCAGCACCGACCGCGCCGCGCCCGCAGTGGGCATCGTCGTCAACTATGACGTCGGGTTCCGCTCCGAACCCGAGGGGCGCACCGGCTTCGCGCATCTCTTCGAACACCTGATGTTCCAGGGCTCGCACACCTTGGAGAAGGGCGAGGCCGACAAGCTCATCGAGGGCAACGGCGGGATGCTCAACGGCAGCACTCGGTCCGACTACACCAACTACATCTCGATGCTGCCGTCCACGGCGCTCGAGCTCGGGCTGTTCCTCGAGGCCGACCGGATGCGGGCCGTGCGGCTCACCCAGGAGAACCTGCAGAACCAGATCGACGTGGTGAAGGAGGAGATCCGCGTCAACGTCCTCAACCGGCCCTATGGCGGCTTCCCGTGGATCGACCTTCCGCCGGTGATGTTCGACACCTACAACAACTCGCACAACGGTTACGGGTCGTTCGTCGATCTCGAGGCCGCGACCGTCGACGACGCCGCCGACTTCTTCGACCACTACTACGCGCCTGCGAACGCCGTGCTCGCGGTCGCCGGCGACGCGACGATCGACGAGCTCCGCGTGCTGGTCGATCGCCACTTCGGCGACATCCCGGCGCGGCCGGTGCCGGTGCGACCCGACTTCGGGGAGCCGCGGCCGACGAGCGAACGCCGGGCGGTGAAGGTGGATGCGATGGCGCCCATGCCCGCCCTCGCCGTCGGGTACCGGGTTCCCGATCCGATCGGCGACTTCGACGAGTACCTCGCGACGGTGGTTCTCACCGAGGTGCTGACCGACGGGGAGGCGTCGCGCCTGCACCAGCGACTGGTCAAGAAGGACCGGGTCGCGACCCACGTCGGCGGCATGGTCGGCACCTTCGGCGACCCCTTCGACGTGCGCGACCCGACGATGCTGCAGATCCTCGCCTACCACCCCGGCGCCACCGCCGACGAAGTCCTCCGACTCCTCGACGAGGAGGTGGCCCGGGTCGCCGACGGCGTCGG
>DATAKR010000168.1:0-9932 GCA_036261495.1 Acidimicrobiales bacterium
TGCCGCCGCCGTCGAGCGCGCCGGAGCGCCGCACCCACACGCCGGCCAGCACCGCTGCCACCAGTGCAACCGACACGGCGGCGGTGGCGGCGCGCCGCGGCGCCGCTCCGCCCCACGCCAAGGCCGCGCCCGACGCGATCAGCGCGAGTCCGGCGACCAGGACCAAAGACCGCAGATCGCCCGAACTGCTCTGGCCGGAGCCACCGGCGGGCGCGAGAACCACCGCGATCTGCGCGATCACGCCGAGAACGATCATCCCGCGGCCGGTGGTCGCGGCGCCGCGGATGTTCACCCGGCCATGGTCCCACGGCCGTCGAGCGAAAAAGTCGCGGAACGAGGTTTAGGGCCGGCAACGCGCGGCTACAGTGACCGCCGCTGTAAAAGCGCGGCACTGGACCTTGGGGGTGGCACGACGCGAACGGTTTCGCGACGTGCAGGCCGCACTGCCGGGGTGAGCAGCGGAACTCACGTCGGAGGAACACGAGTGGCCATCACCATGGAGTCCCCGCGTTCGTGGGATGCCAATCTTGCCTGGCGGCAGGAGTCGGCGTGTCGCGACATCGACCCCAACCTCTTCTTCCCGGTTGGCGTCACCGGGCCCGCGGTCGACCAGATCGCCGCGGCGAAGTCGATCTGCGCGCTGTGCCCCGTCCAGAGCGAATGCCTCGAGTTCGCCATCACCACCAACCAGGAGTTCGGTGTGTGGGGCGGCACGTCGGAGGACGAGCGCCGGGTCCTGCGCCGGCAGTGGCGAGCGCGGGTGCGCGAGCAACGCCGAGCGGCCGCAGCCGGCTGACCGCGTCCTCGCCCGTCGCCGGCCCCCGTCACAGCTCCTCCACCGGCATCGCCGGCGGCTTCGTCCGCATCAGCGAGATCGCCGCGGCCGCGGCGAGGATGGCCGCGCCGCCGGCGAGCTGAGGCCCGCCCAGCCGCTCACCGAGGAACGCGGCGCCGAGCACGACCGCCGACAAGGCCTCGAGGGTCATCACCACCGACGTCCGGGTCGCGCCGAGGCGGCGCAAGGCGGCGAAGAGGAGGCAGAACGCGCTGGCGGTCGCGAGCCCGTCGAGCAGGAGGAGCCACCAGGCCGACCCCGGCGCCCGCAGCGAACCGCCAACGACGCCGAGCGCCGTGAGGGAGAGGCACGCACCGAGGGCCACCCATGCCCCGGTCGTCAACGGTTCGGTGCGCGTGACGACCCGTGACCCCGCGAGGACGTAGACGGCGTAGCTGAGCGCGGCGCCCATGGCGAGCACGGCGCCGGCGCCGGTGATCTCGACGCCTCGACCGGTGGCGACGACGAGTGCCGTCCCGGCGATCGACACCGCGAGCGCCCCGAGGAGCCGGCCCGACGGACGCACCGCCCGCACGCCGATCTCGATGGCCGCCACCACGCCGGGATAGGAGTAGAAGACGAGCGCGACCGCGGCTGCCGACCCGCGCTGGAGCGCCGAGTAGAAGAGCGCCGACTCGGTGGCGTAGCCGACCGCGCCGAGCAGGAGCACCCGGCCGCGTTCGCCCGGCGCGGGGAGCAGCGGCCGGCGGAGGGCGGCGAGGAGCACGCCCGTCGCCACGGCGGCGATGCCGAAGCGGAACGAGAGCGTCGCTTCAGGCCCGAAACCGCGCGTCGCCAGCTCTCGGTTCACGACGATCGTCACGCCGTACGACACCGCAGACGCCGCGGCGAGCAGCGTGCCCGCCGTCTCCGGGCGCCCGAGTCGCACCCTGAGCACCCTAAGGGCGGCCATGTTCGGGACCTCCGGCCCTGCGATGTCGACGACGTTCGTCCCTACGGTCGTTTGGCGGTACCGAGCGCGCACAGCGCGCGCCTGTGAGGAAAGGAGCGCCAATGAAGGCTCTCGTCTACCACGGCCCCGGCCAGAAGGCATGGGAGGAGGTCGCCAAGCCGACGATCGTCGACACCACGGACGCCATCGTCCGAGTGGACGCGGTGACGATCTGTGGAACCGATCTGCACATCCTCAAGGGCGACGTACCGGCGGTCACCGACGGCCGGATCCTCGGTCACGAAGCGGTCGGCACCGTCGAGGAGGTCGGCGCCGCGGTCAAGAACGTGAAGCCCGGCGACCGCGTGCTCGTGTCGTGCATCACCGCGTGCGGCGCGTGTCGATTCTGCCGTGAAGGCCGCTACGGGCAGTGCCTCGGCGGCGGCGGCTGGATCCTCGGGCACCTCATCGACGGGACGCAGGCCGAGTTCGTGCGGGTCCCCTTCGCCGACACGTCGACCTATGCCATCCCCGCCGGCGTCACCGACGAGCAGGTCTTGATGCTCGCCGACATCATTCCCACCTCGTATGAGGTCGGCGTGCTCAACGGCAAGGTGTCGCCCGGCGACGTCGTCGCCGTCGTGGGGTCGGGGCCGATCGGCCTCGCCGCGATCATGGGCGCCAAGCTCTACAGCCCCGCGCACATCGTGGCCATCGACCTCGCCGACGCCCGACTCGAGGCGGCCAAGCAGTTCGGGGCCGACGTCGTCGTCAACCCGGCGCGAGAGGATGCGCTCGCGGTCGTGAAGAGCCTGACCGACGGTCTCGGCGCCGACGTCTCGATCGAGGCCGTGGGCGTGCCCGCGACCTTCGAGATGGCGACGAGCCTTGCCCGTCCGGGTGGCCGCATCGCCAACATCGGCGTGCACGGTGAGCCCGCCACGCTCCACCTCGAGGAGCTCTGGATCAAGGACGTCACGATCACGACCGGCCTCGTCGACACCTACTCGACCCCGACGCTGCTCAAGCTGCTCACGGGCCACCAGGTCGACGCCGGCAAGTTCGTCACGCACCACTTCGTGCTCGACGACTTCATGGACGCGTACGACGTGTTCTCCCGCGCCGCCGACACCGGCGCCCTGAAGGTCGTGCTCACCAGGGAGTGAGCGCGGGGCGAACCGAGGAGCTCTACCGCCGGTAGAGCTCCTCGATCTCGCCGGCGTACTTGGCGTTGATCCCCCGGCGCTTCAGCTTCATCGTGGGCGTGAGCTCCGCGGAGTCGGGGGCCCACTCCTCGGCCAGCACCTTGAACCGCTTCACCTGCTCCACCTGGTTGAAGCGGGCGTTGACCTCGCCGACGCATCGCTCGATCTCGGCCATGACGCGGGGGTCGTCGGCGAGCTCGGAGACATCCGAGAACTCGATCCCGTGCGCTGTCGCCCAACCGGTCACGACCTCGTGGTCGAGGACGATGAGCGCGGTGATGAACGGCCGCTTGTCGCCGATCACCGCCACCTGCCCGATGAGCGGGGAAGCGCCCTTCAGCGCCGCCTCGATGTTGGCCGGTGAGATGTTCTTGCCGCCGGCGGTGATGATCAGCTCCTTCTTGCGATCGACGATGCGGAGGTAGCCCTCGCCGTCGATCTCCCCGATGTCGCCGGTGTGGAGCCACCCGTCGGCATCGAGCGTCTCCGCGGTCTTCTCCGGGTCGTTGAGGTAGCCGACGAAGATGTTGCCCCCGCGCCCGAGCACCTCCCCGTCGTCGGCAAGCCGCACCTCGACGCCGGGCAGCGGGCGGCCACACGCGCCCGGCTTGACCCGGATCGGGTCCCAGGTGAGGGGGCCCGAGTCCTCCGACATCCCGTAGATCTCCGAGAACGGCACGCCGATCCCTCGGTACCACTGCACGAGCTCGACGCTGATCGGCGCGGCCCCACTGATCGCGAAGCGTGCCTGGTCGAGGCCGACCAGCTCGCGCACCTGGGCGAAGGCCACTTGGTCGAGGAAGTCGAGGGTGCCGCGCTCCTCGTCGGTGAGCGCCCGATCGCCCTGGAGGGTGCGCTTCTCGACGAGAGGGATTGCGGCGGCCACCGCGTCGTCGAACTTCTGCTTCTTCTCGGCATCGCCGGCAAGGGCGGCTTCGACCCCCGACTGGACCTTCTCCCACACGCGGGGCACACCGAACGCGATGTTGGGACGAACCTCCACGAGGTAGGTGGCGAGGTCGCGCGTCTCGGGGCAGGTGGTGACCTCGTACGCCGACATGATCCCCGCGTAGTGACTCGTCATCCGCTCGGCGATGTGCGCCATCGGCAAGTAGGAGACGACCTTGAACCCGACCAGCTCCTCGCGGGCCGCGCCGAAGCTGCGGAGGAGCGACTCGGCCGTCCACACCACGTTGTACTGGGAGATCATCACGCCCTTGGGCGGCCCGGTCGTGCCCGAGGTGTAGATCAGCGTCGCGAGGTCGTCCGGCGATGCGGTGGTCGAAGCCTCGGCCAGGTCGACGGGGTCGGAGCCGAGGAGGTCATCCCAGGCGCTCACACCTTCGGCGCTCGCCGACCCCGACACGGTGACGACGGGGCCGAGCGTCGGGATGTCGGACCGCACCGCGAGCACGCGCTCGAGGAACGCGTCGTCCTCGACGATCGCGACCTTGGCGCCGGCGTGCGAGGCGAGGTAGCGCACCTGCTCCGGCGAGGAGGAGTTGTAGACCGAGAACGGCGTCGCCCCGACGAGCATGGCGGCCGTGTCGACGACGTGGAACTCCGGGATGTTGCGCATCATGAGCGCGACCCGGTCGCCCCTGCCGACGCCGAGGGCGCGAAGGCCGGCCGCGGCGCGCGCCGCGAGCTCGCCGTACTCGCGCCACGTCCACTGCTGCCAGGTGCCGTCGCCGGCACGCCATCGCAGCGCGACGCGGTCGCCGTAGGTGCCCACCGTGGTCGCGAACTCCGACGCGATCGTCTTGCCCTCGACCGCGTGGTCGATGTCAGCCCGTTCGTCGCCGGCCTTCGCGTTCGTCATCGTGCACCTCCGTCGGGGCCCGCGGAAGCGTACGCCCCGTCCTTCCCTTACCCCGCGGGCCGGCTGTCCGGAAAAGTTGACCTGCTAGGTCAACTATGGTCGGAGACGACGAAGCGACACACACGAGAGGAGCAGCCAGATGGGCATCCTTCGCATCGGCGACGAGGCACCCGACTTCACGGCGACGACGACCGAGGGCGAGATCCACTTCCACCAGTGGCTCGGCGACAGCTGGGGAGTGCTGTTCTCCCACCCGAAGGACTTCACGCCGATCTGCACCACCGAGCTCGGCTACACGGCCAAGCTGAAGCCCGAGTTCGACAAGCGCGGCGTGAAGGTGATCGGTCTGTCGGTCGATCCGGTCGACCGCCATGCCGAGTGGGCCCAGGACATCGAGGACGTCACCGGCAACAAGCCGAACTTCCCGATGATCGCCGACGACGACAAGAAGGTCGCCGACCTCTACGGGATGCTCGACCTGACGGCGTCCGACACCCAGACGGTCCGCGCCGTCTACATCATCGGCCCCGACAAGAAGGTCAAGCTGATGATCGTCTACCCGGCGTCGACCGGCCGGAACTTCGACGAGATCCTGCGGGTGATCGACTCGCTCCAGCTCACCGCGAAGCACAAGGTGGCCACGCCGGTGAACTGGAACAAGGGCGACGACGTCATCATCGGGTCGTCGGTGAGCGACGACGAGGCCAAGCGGCTGTTCCCGCAGGGCTGGGAGACGAAGAAGCCCTACATCCGGGTCGTTCCCGACCCCTCGAAGTAGGCCCGCGGCGGCTCGCGCCCCGGATCAGGCGGCGCGTAGGCGGAAGCGCCGGCGGGGCGCGAGCAGCGCGAGGCGGTCGTCGAGACGCGAGATCCCGGGTGTGGCGGCCACGATGTCCTGCACCCGCGCATGCACCTCGGGCGGCACGCGGCCTTCGATGCGTGCCGTGCCGTCCTCGACCGCCACGTCGATGGCGGCCCGCCGGGTCGTGCCATGGCGCGCCAGGGCGAGTCGCAGCCGCGCCTCGGCGCGGGCGTCGCCGAGTCCCTTGCCCTCGATCACGTCGCCGGCGGCCCGGAGCCCGAAGGCCGCCCAGTCGAGGACGGTGGCTCGGTTCCGCCACGCCCACAAGGCGAGGCCGAGGTTGGAGACCGGGAGGAGGCGACGGAGCATCCGCATGCGGGCGTTGTTCCCGCGAGCGGCCGGCGGCTACCCCTCGCGGTGCAGAAGGAACCGACCCGACGCGCGGCTGACGACGTTGCCCTCGGCGTCGCGCACGACCGCCTCGGCGAAGGCGATCTGCTTCGTCAGTCGGGTCACCTCGCCGCGCACCCGGAACGCGACGCCGAGCGACGCGGCGCGCAGGTAGTCGCTCGCCATGTCGATGGTGGAACGAGTGCGGTCGCGGCCGTCGAGGGTGGCGTTGATGGCGAAGTTCATCGCGGCATCGAGCACCACGTCGTGGACGCCCGCCTGCGTGTAGCCGTGGGGGTTGCAGGCGAGCTGGGTCGGCGTCCACGCGGCCTCCGCCCATCCCTCGCCGTACGCGTCGAAGTCGGCGCCGAGCGCGGCGATGATCGGCATGCCGCCGTCGCCGAGCCAGCGGTCCATGTTCTTGCCCATTGCAGAACCTCGATCAGGAGAGCGTCGATCAGGAGAACTTCACGGTGAACAGCGCGCCGCCGCCCGGCGCGTCGCCGACGGTCACGGTGGCGTTGAGCTGACGGGCGATGTCGCGGGCGACGGGGAGACCGAGCCCCATGCCGGCCCCGGTGTGGGTGCCACGGTAGAAGCGGGTGAAGATGCGCTCGCGCTCGGTCGGTGGGATGCCGGGGCCGTGATCACGCACGGAGATCATGACGTGGCCTTCCTCCGACGAGGCGGTCAGGGTGGCGTCGCCGGCGTACTTGAGCGCGTTGTCGACCAGCTGGTTGACGACGTGGCGGAGCATGACGGCGTCGGACACGACGCGCGCGCCGGGCTCGCACACGACGTCGACGCGGCCCGGGTCGTTCGACAGCCCGCGGACCTCGTCGAGGAGCCCCGCGAGGTCGACGTCGCTCGGGTGGATCACGTTCACGCCGGCATCGAAGCTCGACACCTCGAGGATCTCCTCGATGAGCGTGGTCAGCCGGGCGATCGACTTCTTGATCCGCTCGAGCACCTCCTGGCGCTGCTCCCCCGACAGCGTGTCGCCGTACGAGAGCAGGGTGTCGGTGAACCCACCCATGATCGTGAGCGGCGTCCGCAGCTCGTGGGAGATGCGATCGATGAAGTCGCCCTTCATCCGGTCGAGCTCGGCGACCTGCTCGTCGTGGCGCGCCCGCTCGATGGTGCCAGCCACCTGGGCGGCGAGGCCCTCGAGGGTGATGATGTCGTCGGCGTCGTACGCGTCCTCCTCGGGGGAGTCGATCTGGACCACGCCGATGACCTCTCGCAGCACCACGAGCGGCACGGCGAGGTAGCTGGTGATGCCGCGGTTCGTGCCCGCGACCCGCAGCTCGGGATCGACGCGGGGGTCCTCGCCGATGTTGGGCGAGTACAGGGTCCGACCGGTCGACACGACGCGTCCGGAGATGCCGGTGCCGACCGGCACCCGGGCGCTCATCACCTCGTCGGACACGGCCGGGTCGGCGGCCGCGACGTAGACCCCGCGGGAGTCGATGAGCTGGACGCTTCCGCCACGGAAGTCGACGATCGACCGCATCGCCGAGAGGACCTCGCGAAGCACCGTCTGCAGGTCGAGGCCCGGGCCGAGGCTGCGCGCCAGCCGGGCGATGAGGGCGTTGAGCGCGAGCATGCGCTCGAGGCGCTCCTCCGCGCGGCGTTCGACCCGGGGCACTGAGCGCTCATGGTTGCACGCGAACACCGTACGGATCGCGTGGGCGGCGCCACCTGGCTCCGCCGCAGGCCGGGGTCTAGGGTTGTTGACCGATCGGTCTAGTTCTGAAGGAGCCGTACGAATGCCCAACGCCGTCATCGTGGACGCGGTCCGCACCGGAATGGGACGAGGGAAGAAGGACAGCGGCAAGCTCAGCCACTGGCACCCCGTCGACCTCGCCTCCGAGGTGCTCAAGGCGCTCGTCGAGCGCAACAACCTCGACCCCGCGCTGGTGGACGACGTGATCATGGGTTGCGTCATGCAGGTCGGCGAGCAGGGTGTGAACGTCGGCCGCAACGCGGTGCTCGCCGCCGGCTTCCCCGAGTCCGTACCGGCCACCTCCGTCGACCGTCAGTGCGGCTCCTCGCAGCAGTCGGCCCACTTCGCCGCCCAGGGCGTGATCTCGGGCGCCTACGACGTGGTCATCGCGGCCGGCGTCGAGGTGATGAGCCGGGTGCCGATGGGCGCCTCGATGGCCGGCGGCGGCTTCGGCATGCCGTTCGGTCCCCGCGTCGGTGCCCGCTACGCCGAGCGCGGCGGCCTCGTGCCCCAGGGCATCTCGGCCGAGCTGATCGCCGACAAGTGGAACATCTCCCGCGAGGAGCTCGACGCCTTCTCGGTCGAGAGCCACAAGCGCGCGGCTCGTGCCCGCGAGCAGGGCCGCTACCAGAACGAGATCATCCCGGTGAAGGTGAAGGACGCGAGCGGCAACGACACCGACGAGGTCTTCGACTACGACGAGGGCGTACGCCCCGATTCGACCGTGGAGAAGCTCGGCGGCCTGAAGCCGGCGTTCAAGCCGGACGGCAAGGTCACGGCCGGCAACTCGAGCCAGATCACCGACGGCGCCGCCGGCCTGCTGATCATGAGCGAGGAGAAGGCCAACGAGCTCGGCCTCACCCCCCGCGCCCGGTTCCACACCTTCGCCCTCGCCGGCGTCGATCCGGTGATGATGCTCACCGGCCCGATCCCGTCGACCCAGAAGGCGCTCGACCGCTCGGGCCTGTCGATCGGCGACATCGACCTGTTCGAGGTCAACGAGGCCTTCGCCTCGGTCGTGCTCGCGTGGGCCAAGGAGTACAACCCTGACATGGAGAAGGTGAACGCCAACGGCGGCGCCATCGCTCTCGGGCATCCGCTCGGTTGCTCCGGCGCCCGTCTCATGACGACGCTCCTCAACGAGCTGGAGCGCACGGGCGGCCGCTACGGCCTCCAGACGATGTGCGAGGGTGGCGGCATGGCCAACGCCACCATCATCGAACGCCTCGGCTGATCTCTCGCCGCGGTCACCGACCTACGATCGAGGGGCGCCTGCGGGCGCCCCTCGTCGCGTCCGCTCCGTCTCGCTCATGGATCTCGCCGTCAAGCTGGTGATCGGTCTGCTCGTCGCCCTGGTGATCTTCCGCCTCGGCACCTGGCTGCTGCGCGGGTTCGCCGCGGGTGTGCCGCCGACGGCGACGAAGGGTGACCTCGTCAAGGTCAACCTTCGGTACCGGTGCTCGATCTGCGGCGCGGAGATCCGCATGACGGCCGCACCGAACGAGGAACCCGAGCCGCCGCGGCATTGCCAGGAGGACATGGAGCTCGTCGCTCCCACCTTCGAGTGATCCCCGGCCGACCGGATGTCCACGAGGTGAACACGGTGCGACGAAAGTTACACGCCTGCAACTCTCCCCAGACTTGTCCACAGGCTGGGGAAACCGGCGGCGGTCCTGTCAGCGCCAGCGGGTGGCGACGATGAACCCTGCCGTGATGAGCCCGAGACCACCGAGCAGGTACCAGTTGTTGGGCGCCGCCGGCAGCAGGCCGATGTAGTTCAGCACGATCACGAGCATCCCGATGGCGAGCAGCGACCCCATCGCGATCGGCACCCAGATCGGGCTGACCTTGTACTCCTTCGGGATGGGCGCGGTGTAGCGCCCGCCCGTCGTCGACGTCGCCTTCGGTGTGACCCGCCCGCGAGGCGCGCTCGCCGGCCGGGCCTGGATCGACTCGCCGGGCCGCCGCGTCTTGTTGACGTAGCGACGGGAGGACGCGCGCTTCTCTGCCATGGACCGAGCGTACCGGCGCCGGCCGGCCCGGCCGGGGCCGCGCGGCCGCCACCGCACCGGCGACCGGCACAATGTTCGTTGATGCTCAGCCGCACGACGCCGCGCCGCTCCCGGTTCGCGCTCGTCGTCGCGTGCGCGGTCATGGCGTTCGTCGCGGTGCTCACGTTCCGGTCGACGCCGGCGGACCCGGCCAGCCGCCTCCCGCAGCGCTACCGGCTCGTCGACCTGATCGCCCAGCAGCAGCGCAC
>DATAKR010000172.1:0-14562 GCA_036261495.1 Acidimicrobiales bacterium
GAAGAGCCCCGTCGGCATCTTCCAGAGGACGCGCCGGCGGAGCTTGTCGTATTCGATGGGGTCGACCCCGTCGGGGAACGGACCGACAGGCTCGTCGGGCTGGCGGGGCATCGCTACCTCAGGATGATCGCCGGGCCCGAGCCCGGGCGCCGGACGAGGGGACCGTCGACGTCACCGAAGGGCGTCGCGGTCTTGTCGGCCTGCACCAGCCAGTAGCCCTTCCCCGAGCGGGCCGGCACGATCGCCACGACCCGCGACGACCCCGGCGACGCGGCGAGACCACCGGCGTAGACGGCGTCCCCGAAGGCGTACACGCCGCCATCGGCGCCCGCGAGCCAGTAGCCGTGGCCGGAGGGCGTGGCCGCGATCGCCACGACGGGCGCCGCGAGCTCCCGGCCGGCGAGGTCGCCAAAGCCGGCGGCCGCGCCGAAGGAGTGGACCGTTCCGTCGGCGCCGGCGAGCCAGTAGCCGTCGCCCGTCGGCAACAAGGCGCCGCCGACCACCGGCGCCGAGAGGGGCCCGCCGGCGAGGGTTCCCCAGAACGCGTCCCCCCCGAAGGCGAACACGCCACCGTCGGCGGCGAAGAGGACGTAGCCGCGCCCGGAGGGGAGGAAGGCGGCACCGACGACGGGTGCCCGGAGGTCGAGCGCGCCGGTGCTGCCGTAGTAGCGGGCATCGCCGTAGGTGAACACGCCGCCGTCCGCCCCGACGAGCACGTAGCCCTTGCCCGACGGCGTGACCGCGGCCGCCGCGACGGGGCCGTTGTGCGGGAGCTCGGCGGCGCTCCCGGCGAACACGGCGTCACCGTTGGTGAACACGCCGCCGTCGTCGGCGACGACCGTGTAGCCGCCGGTCGGCGACGGCAGGCCGGCAACCGCGTGGGGCGGCGGCGGAGGGGCGGGGGCGACCTCGGGCGCGACCGGCGAGCGCGGCGCGGCGGCGCTGCGTGACGCGCGAGAGAACGTGGTCGAGCGCGTCGCACCGGAGGGCGCCGTGGCCGCGGCGCTACCGGCGCGGGCGAACAGCTGCGTCACCCACACGCGGCCGTCGGGGCCGGTGACCACGCCGGTGCCGGCGAGGTTGTAGTTGCCGAGGATGTTCGCCCGATGGGAGGCCGACTGCATGAAGAGTCCGTCGACCTGCTCGACGGAGTCACCGACGCCGACGTTCTCGCCGCCCGCGACCGCATCGCTCATGACGCCCACGACCCGCGACATCAGGTTGGGCGTGTGGAACAGCGTGCCCTGGTTGGCCATGTCGCGCGAGTGCGACGCGGCCAACGACGCCAGGGCACCGGAGTCGGCCACCGGTGGAAGGCCGGCGCCCGACCTCTGGGAGTTGATGAAGGAGACGTCGGCCGACGCCGCGAGGGTCAGGACCGAGGTGGTGACGGCGGCGGCGACGCCGGCGGCCAGGAGGCGGAACCGGCGCGTGGACGTGAAGGTGGAGACCATGAGAGACGCACTCGTGCTTGTCGTTCAGGCCCGCCTGACGCGGATCAACATGAACGCAACCCGCAAGGGGCGGCGCTCGGGTGTGCAGGGTCACCCTAGCCACCCGAGCCGCGCGCGCCGGGCATCGGAGGCAGATCGCGCCCGCGCGCCGTCCGCCGCCGGACGGCATCACGACCTCAGATCCCGCGGAGATCCGCACCGGGCGCCTCGGGGGCGAAGCCCTGGCGCAAGGTGTTCTCGGTGACGACGCGCGGGTCGAGAAACTGGAGCAGGTAGTCGGGGCCGCCGGCCTTCGACCCGACGCCCGACATCCCGTAGCCGCCGAACGGCTGCCGGCCGACGATGGCCCCGGTGGTGCCCCGGTTGATGTAGACGTTGCCACCCCGGAGATCGCGTGCCACGCGCCCGATGTTGGCCGGCGAGCGCGACATGAAGCCGGCGGTCAGCGCGTAGTCGGTGTCGTTGGCCAGCTCGAGCGCGTGGTCGAGGTCGCGTGCGCGGAACACGGCCAGCACCGGGCCGAAGATCTCCTCGGTGGCCACGCGTGCCCCGGACGCGACGTCGGTCACGAGCGTCGGGCTGACGAACCATCCGCCGCCGGGCCCGCCATCTCCGGCCGCGATCACGGTGCCCTCGTGCTGGGCAATGGCGACGTACTCGGCGACGCGGCGGTGGGCATCGGCGTCGATCACGGGACCCACCTGCACTCCCATCTGGCGCGGATGGCCCACGCGCAGCTCGCGCGTCGCGCCGACGAGACGTTCGAGCATGGCGTCGTAGACCGCGTCGAGCACGATCAGCCGCGACGTCGCAGAGCACTTCTGGCCGGCGTACCCGAAGGCCGAGTACACCGCGGCCGGAACGGCCTGGTCGAGATCGGCGTCGTCGTCGACGATCAGCGGGTTCTTCCCGCCCATCTCGGCGATCACGCGCTTCACCGACCCCTGCCCGGGTCGGGCTCTGGCTGCGGACTCGGTGATGGCGAGCCCGACGGCCTTCGACCCGGTGAAGGCGATGACGTCGACGTCGGGGTGATCGACGAGGTACGCACCGACGTCTTCGCCGACGCCGGGCAGGAAGGCGAGGACGCCGGGCGGTAGCCCGCCGGCCTCGAGCGCCTCGACGAGGCGGTACGCCGTCGCCGGCGTCTGCTCGGCCGGCTTGAACAGCACGCAGTTCCCGGCGACGAGCGCGGCGACCACCTGTCCCGTCGGGATGGCGAGGGGAAAGTTCCACGGCGAGATCACCACCGCGATGCCGCGCGCCAGATAGCGAAGCGAGTTGGCCTCGCCCGGCGGCGACTCGACGGCGCCGCCGCGGTCGAGCCGCAGCATCTCGCGGCCGTAGTACTCGCAGAAGTCGATGGCCTCGCAGACGTCGCCGTCGGCCTCCTTCCACGGCTTGCCGGCCTCGAAGACCTCGAGGGCGGCGATGTCGTCGCGGCGGCGCCGCATCCACTCGGCGGCGCGGAACAGGACCGCGGCGCGTTCGGTCGCCGGCGTCCGGGCCCAGTCGCCGGAGACCCGCCGCGCCGCCTCGACCGCCGCGTCGGCCTCGTGCCGAGTGCACGACGCCGACACGGCGACGACACGGCCGGTGTCGGCGGGGTCGACCGACGAGATCGTCGCTGCGGTGCGAACCCGCTTGCCGGCGATCACCGCGGGGATGTCGAGCGCGGGCGCGTGTGCGGATCTCTCGACGGCGGCGCGCATGGCCGCGCGCACCGGAGCCCGCCGGAACTCGCCGTGGGGCTCGTGGTGGTAGGCGCCGGGGGCACTCGGATCGGTCGCCGTACCCGGGTGCGGTGGCTCGGACGCGGGGATCGCCGTCGCCACCGGTGCCGCGATGAGGTCGTCGAGCTCTCGCCCCTCGGCGAACCGGTGCCGGACGAAGCTCTCGTTCGAGGTGTTCTCGAGCAGCCGGCGCACGAGGTAGGCCATGCCGGGCACGAGATCGCCGACGGGCGCATACACGCGAAGGCGGAGGCCGAGCCGCCGAATCGCGGCGTGGATCGGCTCGGCCATCCCGAAGAGCATCTGGATCTCGTAGCCGGAGTCGGCGATGCCCTGCTGGCGCGCGTAGGTGATCGCGTAGGCCAACGACCGGAGGTTGTGCGAGGCGAACGCGGCGCGCACGACGCCGTGACCGTCATGGAGCATGCGGGCGAGCCGCTCGTAGTTGGCGTCGGTCTCGTCCTTGTGCTGGAAGACCGGGACCGGCCAGCCCTCGGCGCGTGCGAGGATCGTCTCGGAGTCCCAGTAGGCGCCCTTGACGAGGCGCACGGTGAGGGGGCGAGGACGCGACGACGACCACGCGATCAGGTCGCGCAGGTCGTCGGCCGAGTCCTTCAAGTAGGCCTGCACGACGATGCCGGCGTCGAGGGTGGCGAGCTCGGGCTCGGCCAGGAGGTCACGGAACAGCTCGAGCGTGAGGTCCTTCACGTCGTAGTGCTCCATGTCGAAGTACACGAACGCGCCGCGGTCGGCGGCGCGGCGGAGGATGGGCCGCAGCCGAGCCTTCGCCTGCGCGAGGCCCTCCTCGCGGGTGAGCGGCCCGTAGAGCGAGGCGAGGGCGGTGGGCTTGATGCTCACGTTGACCCGAGGGATCGGACCGCGATCGTCGTGTTCGAGGACGTCGTCGGGTGCCCACGACGCGGTGGCGTCGAGCAGCGTGCGCAGGATGGTGTCGACACGGCCGGCGTAGCGGTCGGCCTCGGCCTCGGTGACCGTCTTCTCGCCCAGGAGGTCGACGGTGAAGGCGCTCCCCTGCCGCCACAGGTGATGGAGGCCCTCGACGGCATCGGCGGCGCTCGTGCCCACGATGAACTGCTCGGCCATCCGCTGGATGTTGCGCCGGGCGACGTTCGCCGAGAGGGGGCCGCCGAAGGGCATGTGCTCTGCGACGTCGACGCCCATCGACATCACGCGCGGGGCGTCGGCCCCCTGGAAGTACTCGTGGATGTGGCGGAGGACGTCGCTCGACCCGGTGGTCGCGGGGAACACGTCGACGAACCGGAACAGCTGGGTCTTGAACTCGGGGTGCGCCATCGCCCACGAGAGCATCCGCTCGCTCCACCACGACATGTGGAACACCCGGCTCTGCTCGCCGGCCCCGAGCTCCGCGATCCGCCGGGCGAGGGCTGTGACCTCCGAGTCGAGGGGCGTGGCCATCGCGGGTCACCGTACGCCGGTGGTCAGGTGACGCGCGGACGGTCGTGGGGCACGCGCTCCCAGGCGCGCGCCTCCGCGGCCGCACGGATGCGTTCGGCGGCGTCCCACACGTCGACGAACCGCGTGTAGAGGGGGGCGAGCCCGAGACGCACGACGTCGGGCGGGCGGAAGTCGGCGACGACGTCGTACTGCTCGTTCAGCACCCGGCACAACCGCCACGCCTCGGGGTGCGCGAGCGCGAGGTGCGAGCCTCGCGCCGGCGCGCCCCGGGGCGTCCGTTGCTCGAACCCGAGCGGTGCCAGCCACGCGTCGGCCAGCTCCTCCAGCAGCGCCACGAGCCGAACGCTCTTCGAGCGGATCGGCCCGACGCCGGCCGACGCGGTCACGCCGATGCCCTCGATGGCGGCGGCGAGTGCCAGTACCGGCGGCGTCCCCACGAGCCACCGGTCGATTCCCGGCGCGGCGTCGTAGCGCGCACCCATCTCGAACTGGTCGCGCCGGCCGAACCATCCCCAGATGGGTTGGCGGAGCTCGTCGACGAGGTGGCTGCCGACGTACGCGAACGCCGGCGAGCCCGGTCCGCCGTTCAGGTACTTGTAGGTGCAGCCGACGGCGAGATCGACCTCGGCGGCGGAGAGGTCGACGGGCACGACACCGGCCGAATGGCTGAGGTCCCACACCACCAGCGCGCCCGCCGCATGCGCCACCCGGGTGATGCCGGCGAGGTCGAGGAGGGCGCCGCTCGTGAAGGCCACGTGCGACAGGGTGACGAGGGCGACATCGGTGTCGACCGCGGCACCGACGTCGTCGACCGTGGGATCGGGTGGAAGCCACCGGACGTCGAGTCCGCGGGAGTCGGCGAGGCCCTGGACGACGTAGCGGTCGCTCGGGAAGTTGGCGTCGTCGGTGACGACGGCCCGCCGGCCGGGGCGCGCGTCGAGCGCGGCGACGAGCGCCTTGTAGAGGTTGACCGTGGTGCTGTCGGCGATCACCGCCTCTCCGGCGGCGCCGCCCACGACCGCCGTCGACAGCAGGTCGCCGCCCTGGCGCGCCCAGTCGATCCAACGGTTCCACGACCCGACCAGGCCGCCGCCCCACTCCTCCTCGACGACCTGGCGAAGGCGGGCGACGGTGGCACGCGGGAGCCGGCCGAGCGAGTTGCCGTCGAGGTAGAGCCGCTCCGGGCGATCGATGACGAAGGCGTCTCGCCACCGGGCCAGCGCGTCGTCCCGGTCGAGCTGCTCGGCCTGCGCGCGGTCGGGGACGCCCACGACGGCACACGTTAGGGTCCGGCCATGCCGCTCGACGCGGGCGAGTTCCCGCTCCACGAGGCGACCGGGCGCGGCTTCACACAGCGCTTCGTGCACGAGGGTCGGGGCGGGGTGCCGCTGCTGCTCGTGCACGGGTGGCCGGAGACCTCCCGCATCTGGTGGCGCAACATCGCGCCGCTCGCCGCGGCCGGGTTCGAGGTGATCGCGCCGGACCTCCGCGGGTTCGGTGGATCCGACGTCGGCCCCGACGGCTTCCACGACGTGGCGTCGCACAGTCTCGACCTGCACGCGCTGGTAGCCGAGCACCTCGGCCACGAGCGGGTGGTCGCGGTCGGCGGCGACCTCGGCGGCCCGGTCATCCAGGACCTCGCGCTGCGCTTCCCCGGGTTCGTCGACCGGCTGGTGATCTTCAACTCGCCGCTCCCCTACGACCGCGACCTCATGGCGGGGATGCGCACGCGCCCACCGCGGGAGGCCGCCGACTACTTCCTGCGGCAGGGAACCGACGCCGACGCCCTGGCGGCCGAGCTCTCGTCCGACGGCGAGCGCCGGCGCTACATCGCGACCTTCTACACCTCGCGGTTCTGGGCCCACCCCGGCGCGTTCTCGCCCGACGAGGTCGACTTCATGACCGAGCCCTTCGCCGACGCGGCCAAGCTGCGCGCCTCGTTCGGCGCCTACGAGTCGACGTTCTCCGAGACGGCTCGGGCCGCGCCGGCGCTCCTGCGGGTGAACCCCGACACGCCGGCACTCATCCTGTACGGACCGAGCGACCACGTGATCTACCCCGACTTCGACCGGATGGCCGCCGTCGTGTTCCCTGACCACGTCGGCCCGTTCCTCGTCCGCGACTGCGGCCACTTTCTGCAGTGGGAGGCGGCCGACGTCCTCAACAGCGCGGTGCGCGCGTTCTGCGGTGACCGGCTGCAGGGCGGCTCGGCGCGCTCCTGACTACCGGCGGTCCCAGTCGGGGTCGAGCTGGTGCAGGAACTGGTCGCAGCGCTCCTCCTCGCCGGTCTCGCCGATGGCGCCGGCCGTGCGTCGCAGGCCGTCGAGCGAGCGCAGGAACCCGCGGTTGGTGTCGTGCGACCAACGCACGTACCCCGAGCCCCGCCAGCCGTTGGCGCGCAGCGCGTCGAGCCCGCGGTGGTAGCCGACGCGGTAGTACGCGTACGCCTCCACGTCGTCGCGAGCGAGGTCCCCGAGCGTGGCCCAGCCGGCCAGGAACGTGGGGTGCGCGGCGACCACGCGGGCGACGGCGTCGCGACGCCCGGTGTCGTCGGCGGCGGCCAGGGCGGTGGCGAGCCCCTCCTCGGCGTCGGGCGACCCGGGGGGCAGCACGGTCTCGGGCACACCCGCCGAGAAGCTCACCGGCGACGAGGACATCGACGAGTCGGTCATGCGGCATGCTCGCGCACGCCATGGCGAACCCGGCCCCCGGATGCGTGTTCTGCTCGATCGCCGGCGGCGCGCTGCCGGCCGAGATCGTCGTCGACGAGCCCGATGTCCTCGCGTTCCTCGACGCCCGCCCGCTCTTCCCGGGCCACACCCTGGTCGTGCCCCGCCGGCACGTCGACACTCTCGTCGATCTGCCCGACGATCTCCTCGAGCCGGTCTTCGCGACCGCCCGCCGGGTCGCCGGAGCGCTGCCCGCCGCGCTCGGCGCGCAGGGCACGTTCGTCGCCATCAACAACGTCGTCAGCCAGAGCGTCCCCCACCTCCACGTGCACGTGGTGCCGCGCACGAAGGGCGACGGCCTCAAAGGCTTCTTCTGGCCCCGGCACACGTACGAGAGCGCGGCGGAGATGACAGCGGTGGCCGATCGCATCCGCGCCGCGCTCTAGCCTCGCCTCGGTGTCGATCCGCGCCGTCCTCTTCGACCTCCACGGGGTCCTCACGTCGTCGCCCTGGTCCGCGCTCGCCGAGGTGGGCACGGCCGGCGGCGCCGACGAGGCCACGGTGCTGCGCCTGATCCTCGGCGACTACGCCGTCGACGGCGACCACCCGTGGCACCGGCTCGAGCGGGGCGAGATCGGCCTCGCCGAGTACCTGCCCCTCGTGATGGCCGACGCGGCTGCCGCCGGCATCGAGCTCGACTGGAGCCGGCTGCGCGGCTTCGGCGACCGCATCGCCGTGAACGACCAGGTCGTCGACCGGATCCGCCGGCTGCGCGCCGACGGCTTCAAGACCGCGCTCGTCACCAACAACGTCCGGGAGATGGCCGCCGGGTGGCGCCGGCTGCTCGACGTCGACGCCCTGTTCGACGCGGTCGTCGACTCGTCGGCGGTGGGCGTGCGCAAGCCCAACCCCGCCATCTTCGACGGGGCGCTCCACGAGCTCGGCGACATCGCGCCCGCCGACGCCGTGTTCCTCGACGATGCCGATGGCAACGTCGCCGGCGCTCGCGCCGCCGGGCTCCACGCGATCCTCGTCGACGACGTCGACGAGGCGCTGGCCGCCCTCGACCGCCTTCTCGCTGCCAACGCCGCCTGACGCCCTGGAGCGCACATGGAGCTCGTCCTCGTCCGCCACGCCGAACCCGTCCGCATCGTCGATGCCGAGGGCCCGGCTGACCCGCACCTCACGGCGCGCGGCAAGGGGCAGGCCGAGGCCCTTGCCGCCTACCTCTCGACCGAGCACATCGACGCCGTGTGGTCGAGCCCCATGGTGCGGGCCCGCGAGACCGCGGCGCCGCTGGCCGCCGCGCTCGGGCTCGACGTGTTCGTCGACACCGAGCTCGCCGAGTGGGACAAGGAGGCGACGAGCTACATCCCGGTCGAGGAGCTGCGCGCGACCAAGGACGAGCGCTGGGTCGCGATGGTCGAGGGCGACCTGTCGGCGATGGAGGGGGTCGACCCCGCCGCGTTCCAGACGGGCGTCGTGCGCGCCATCGAGCACATCATCACGGGGAACGCCGGCGGCACCGTTGCGGTCGTGTGCCACGGCGGCGTGATCAACGCCTACCTCGCGTCGATCCTCGGCATCACGAAGCCGCTGTGGTTCGAGCCGAAGTACACGAGCATCCACCGCGTGCTCGCGTCCCGGCGGGGCGACCGCTCGCTGCAGTCGCTCAACGAGACGGCCCACCTCCGCGGGACTGACCTGCTCGTCTGACGGTCGACCCCACCAGCCCCCGTTCTGGAGTGCCACAGCCACGAGTTGCGTGGCTCTGGGCCTCCAGAACGCGAGGTCACGGCCGATCCGGGGCCTACCCGAAGCTGACGAGGTGGTGCGTGGTGCGGCCGCGGCGGAGCACGACGTACCGGCCGTGCAGTGTGTCCGCGGTCGGATCGAGCACACGGTCGACGTCGGACTCACGACGGTTGTTCACGTAGACGCCGCCCTGCTGGATCTGGCGCCGCGCGTCCGACTTCGACGACGTGACCCCGGCCTGCGTCAGCACGTCGACGAGCGCGACCGGCTCGCGCGCCACCACCGTGGCGGGCGCGTCGGTGAACACGTCGAGCAACGCCCGCTCGTCGAGCTCGGCGATCTCCTCGGTGAAGAGCACGGCCGCCGCGTGGCGGGCCCGGTCGGCCTCGGCGTCGCCGTGCACGAGGGCGGTGACCTCCCACGCGAGGGCCCGCTGGGCCTCCCGGCGCTCCGGGTGGCTGCGCGTCGCCTCGTCGAGCTCCTCGATCCGGGCGCGGTCGAGCCAGGTGAAGTAGCGCAGGTACGAGCCGACCACGGCGTCCTCGCTCTGGATCAGGAACTGGAACAGCTGGTACGGGCTCGTCCTCGCGGCATCGAGCCACACGGTGCCGGTCTCGCTCTTGCCGAACTTCGTCCCGTCCGCCTTGAGGACGAGCGGCGTGGTAAGGCCGTAGGCAGTCTCGCCCCGCACCTTCCGGATCAGGTCGACGCCCATCGTGATGTTGCCCCACTGGTCGCTCGCACCCAGCTGGAGCCGACAGCCGTAGAGGTCGAACAGGTGCAGGTAGTCCATCGCCTGGAGGAGCATGTAGCTGAACTCGGTGTACGAGATGCCCTGGTCCGGGCGCTCCAGCCGCGCCTTCACCGATTCCTTCGCGACCATCTGGTTGACGGTGAAGTGCTTGCCGACGTCGCGCAGGAAGTCGAGCACGCTCAGCGACCGGGTCCACGCCGCGTTGTCGACGAAGACGGCGCCCGGCAGCAGGAAGCGCTCGACCTGGGCGTTGATGGCGGCGACGTTCGTCGCGAGCGTGTCGGAGTCGAGCAGGTTGCGCTCCTCGCTCTTGCCGCCGGGGTCGCCGATCATCCCGGTCGCCCCGCCGGTGAGACCGATGACCTGGTGTCCGGCCTCCTGCAGCCGGCGCAGGTTGCACAGCTGGAGCAGGTTGCCGATGTGAAGGCTGTCGGCGGTCGGGTCGAACCCGATGTAGGCCACCAGCCCGCCGGCATCGAGAAGCGTGGGGAGGTCGGGGTCGGTGAGCTGGTGCACCAGCCCCCGCCACTGCAGGTCATCGAACAGGCTCATGTCGTCGGCTCCTGGCCGGCGGCCGGGCCGCTCGGGCCCCGCTCGCTGCGCTCGCTCATGGGCCAAGCGTGCCATTCGGACGGCTCCCTCTCGAAAGCGGTTCCCGGCCGTACCATCGCCGTGTGCCCGCCCGCGTGCTGCCGCTGACGGCGCCCCTCGACGTCCGTGGCACGCTTCGCGGCGCCGGCCGGGCACCGGCAGCGCTCGTTCGGGCCGACGGCGTGTGGCGCGCCACCCACACTCCGGCGGGCCCCGCCACCGTGGTGGTCGACGAGGTCGCGGCCGGCGTGCGGGTCCGGTCGTGGGGCCCGGGCGCCGGCTGGGCGCTCGAGCACGCCGAGAAGCTCGTCGGGCTCGCCGACGTCACGGCCGGCGAGTTCTTCGGTCGGGTGGCCCGCCGACACCCCCTCGTGGCCGACCTGGCTCGCCGCGCACCCGGGCTCCGGGTGGCGACCACCGGCGCCGTCGTCGAGCGGCTCACGACCGCAGTGCTGGAGCAGAAGGTGGTGAGCGCCGACGCCCGGGCCTCCTACCGCCGGCTGGTGTGGCGGTACGGCTCGCCGGCGCCCGGTCCCGGCGCCGCCGTCGGGCTGCGCCTGCCGCCCCGGCCCGACGTGCTCGCCCGCATCCCGTCGCACGCCTTCCGCCCTCTGGGCGTCGAGGCCAAGCGCGCCGACACCGTGCGGCGCGTCGCCGCGAACGCGGCGCGCATGGAGGAGTGCACGTCGCTCCCGCTCGTCGAGGCCTACCGGTGCCTCCAGGTGCTCCCCGGCGTCGGTCCTTGGACGGCCGCGGAGGTGGCCGCCACCGCGCTCGGCGACCCCGACGCCGTGAGCGTCGGCGACTACCACCTCCCCAACCTGGTGGCGTGGGCGCTCGCGGGCGAGCCCCGGGCCGACGATGCCCGGATGCTCGAGCTGCTCGAGCCGTTCCGCGGGCACCGGGGGCGGGTGATCGCCCTGCTCGAGGGCGCCGGCCTCTCCGCGCCGCGCTACGGCCCGCGGATGCCTCGCGCCCGTGCCCTCGTCTGACGGGAAGCGGACGTCGGGCATCATCGCCGGCGTGATCGATCACCTCCGGCGAGCGGTGGCGGCGAAGAACCCGGTCGACGAGCGCGAGCGCCAGTCGATCGCCCGGTTCCTCGAGGAGACCGCCCGCCTCGACCGGCCCTTCGACCGCGACGCGGACCCTACCCACGTGACGGGCAGCGCCATCGTCGTCGGGCCCCGCGGCGTCGTCCTGCTCAGGCACAAGCTGCTCGGCTTCTGGCTGCAGCCGGGAGGCCACGTCGACAACGGCGAGACGCCGTGGGACGCCGCTCTCAGAGAGGCGCGCGAGGAGACCGGACTCGACGTGCGGTTCGCGACCGACCATCCGTACACCGCCGCCGGCGCTGCCGGCGCCGACGCCGCCGGCGTCGCGACGCCGGTCCCCGTCCACGTCGACGTCCACCCCGCGGCCCACGGCCACACCCACCTCGACCTCCGCTACCTCCTCGAGGCCGACGGCGAACCGGCCCCGCCCCCCGGCGAGAGCCAGGACGTGGCGTGGTTCGGCTGGGATGCGGCCATCGACATCGCCGACGCGGGGCTCGCCGGGGCGCTCCGCGGCTTGCGGCCCTCTGACCCCCCGTAACTAGAGTCCCTCCATGCATCCCGGCGTCCACGCGGAGAAGAACCCCGACAAGCTCGCCTACGTCATGGCGCGCAACGGCGAGCAGGTCACCTACAAGCAGCTCGACGACCGGTCGAACCAGCTCGCCCAGCTGCTGTACGACCGGGGGCTCCGGCCGGGTGACTCCGTCGCCATCTGCATGGAGAACAACGCCCGCTATCTCGAGGCGTGCTGGGCGGCGCAGCGCTCCGGGCTCTACTTCACCTGCGTGTCGTCGCGGCTCACCACCGACGAGGCCGAGTACATCGTCAACGACTGCGGCGCCAAGGCCTACATCACCTCCTTCGAGAAGCGGGAGCTCGCCGAGTCGCTCGTCGACAAGATGCCCGAGGTCCACACGCGGCTGATGTGCTACGGCACGATCGACGGCTACGAGGCCTACGAGGACGTGGTGTACGCCTACCCGGCGAAGCCGCTCGACGAGCAGCTCGAGGGCACCGACATGCTCTACAGCTCCGGCACGACCGGCCGCCCCAAGGGCGTGAAGCCCCCGCTGCCGCTCCAGCCCCTCGGCACGCCGACCGGCGTCACCATGCTCGGCCAGATGCTCTACGGCTTCACCGAGGACAGCATCTACCTGTCGCCGGCGCCGCAGTACCACGCCGCGCCGCTCCGGTTCACGATGGCGATGCAGCGGATCGGCGGCACGAGCGTGATCATGGAGCACTTCGACCCCGAGGAGTTCCTCCAGCTGGTCGAGAAGTGGAAGGTCACCCACACCCAGGTCGTGCCGACCATGTTCATCCGGATGCTGAAGCTGCCGGACGCCGACCGGGCCCGCTACGACGTGTCGTCGCTCACCTGCTGCATCCACGCCGCCGCCCCGTGCCCCATCCCGGTGAAGGAGCAGATGATCGAGTGGTGGGGCCCGGTGATCTACGAGTACTACGCGGGCACCGAGGGCAACGGCTTCGTGGCGTGCAACTCCGAGGAGTGGATGGCGCACAAGGGCACCGTCGGCAAGCCCCTCCTCGGCACGCTGCACATCTGCGACGACGAGGGCAAGGAGCTCCCCCACTACGAGTCGGGCACGATCTACTTCGAGGGTGGCGCCACCTTCGAGTACCACAACGACCCGGAGAAGACGAAGAACAGCCGGCACCCTGAGCACGCCGACTGGTCGACGCTCGGCGACATCGGCTACGTCGACGACGACGGCTACCTCTACCTCACCGACCGCAAGGCCAACATGATCATCTCGGGCGGGGTGAACATCTACCCGCAGGAGGCCGAGAACCTCCTCGTCACCCATCCCAAGGTCGCCGACGTCGCGGTGTTCGGGGTGCCGAACGACGACTTCGGCGAGGAGGTCAAGGCCGTCGTCCAGCCGGCCAGCTGGGACGACGTCGGGCCTGAGCTCGAGCGCGAGCTCATCGCCTTCTGCAAGGAGCACCTGGCGTCGTTCAAGTGCCCCCGTTCGATCGACTTCCAGGCGGAGCTGCCGCGGCATCCGACGGGCAAGCTCTACAAGCGGCTCCTCAAGGACCGCTACTGGGAGGGCCGCCAGACCCGCATCTGAGCGGGTCGGCGGTTCGCACCGTGGCCGCCCGCATCGGCCTCGTCCTGGGCGCCGGCGGCGTCACCGGCGGCGCGTTCCACGCGGGCGTCCTCGCCGCCCTCCACGAGGCCACGGGATGGGATGCCCGCGACGCGGAGCTGGTCGTCGGCACGTCGGCCGGATCGCTCACGGCCGCGTCGCTGCGCGCCGGCTTGTCGCCCGACGACCTGCTCGCCCGCAACGAGGGCCGGCCGCTCTCGCCCGCGGGCGCGCGCATCCTCCGGGCGGCGGCGCCGCCGGCGTGGACCGACCTGCGTCCCCGCACCGCGGCGTCGGGCGGAAGACGCGGCCCGCAGGCGGCGGGCATGCTCGCCGAGCTCGCCCGCCGGCCGTGGCGCGCCCGCCCGGGGACGGTCGCCGCTGCGCTGCTTCCACGCGGCCGGCTTCCCATCGCCGACCTCACCACCGCGTTCGACCCGGTCTTCGGCGGGCGCTGGCCGCGCCACGCCCTGTGGGTGTGCGCGGTGCGGTTGACCGACGGCGGGCGCGTGGTGTTCGGCCGCGATGCCAAGGCGCCGGTGCCGCGCGCCGTGGCCGCCTCGTGCGCGATCCCCGGCTTCTTCGAGCCGGTCGAGATCGACGGTGTCGACCACGTCGACGGCGGCGTGCACTCGCCGACGAACCTCGACGTCGTCGCCGGGCTCGGCCTCGACCTCGTGATCGTCTCGTCGCCGATGTCGCTCTCCGGGCGCGGCTTGTTCCCGACCGCCGACGTGCCCTTGCGACGGGCCTGCCGCGCCTACCTCGACCGAGAGGCGCTCGCGGTGCGCCGGCGGGGCACACACGTGATCGCGTTCCAGCCGACGCTCGAAGATGCCCGGGTGATGGGCGCCAACGCCATGGACCCTCGCCGCCGCGAGGCGACCGCCGGCCAGGTCCGCGAGTCGACGCTCCGACGGCTCGCCCGGGCCGACACCCGCCGGCGGCTCGCGCCACTCACCGCGCTCACCGCCTAGACATCCCAGACCCCCCGGTT
>DATAKR010000013.1:0-14137 GCA_036261495.1 Acidimicrobiales bacterium
GTGAGAGCCGCCACCACGAGCTGCACCACGGCGCCGACGACGGCGTTGGATTCGAGGTAGTCGCGAAGCTCGCGTGGCCGCGGCTGGAGCGCGGCGCGCACGGAAAGGAGACCGCTCACGGCAGCGGGCTGCCCGTCGTGAAGATGTCGCACCCTGCGTAGTCGGCCGGTGGCGACGCGCCGGGCGGGAGCGGCGACGCGATGAACTGGGGCGTCACCTGCACCCACTTGAGCGACCCGTCGGGTTGCTTCTGGACCTGGATGACGTAGCCGCCCTTGAGCGCGGCATGGCAGCTGGGTCGCCACGTCCACGACGGCTGGTTCGGGTCGGTGGTGAGCCCCGGTGTCCAGTTGGTGAACGTGTTGAGCGTGTCGCGCAGCTTCACCCGGGAGATGTCGTCACCGAGCTTCGCGATCGAGTCGCGCATGAGCAGGGCCGAGATGAAGTAGCTCGCCGTCACCGACGAGTACGACTCGGTCTTCGACGACACCTTGCGGACGGCGTCGATGTAGTCCTGCACCTGGTAGTTGGCGCCGAACGCATCGAACGCGTACATGCCGATCGACTCGTCGCCGAGGGCTTCGTGGATGACCGGCACACCGATCAGGTAGCCGCCCCACCCCTTCGGCGGCTTGTAACCCTGGATCTGGGCCTCGACGCCGCAGTTGATGGTCTTCGACGCGTCGATCTCGAAGACGATGTAGTCGACGTTGGCGTTGCGGGCCGCGCTGATCGCGTCGGAGCACGACGTCTGGTCGACGGCGAACCCCGACAGCACCGGCACCTTGATCCCGTAGGCCTCGTAGTCCTTGGCCACCGACTCGGCGTACTGGCGGGAGTAGTTCACGGCGCCCGCGTCGAGGTAGAAGATGGCCACGCTCTTCGCACCGAGGTGGTTGACCCACCACGCCGACGTGTAGCTCGACAGCCGCTGCGGCCCGCCCACGGGGAACCACCACGGGTTGGTGAACTCCTCGTTGAACTGGCCCAGGTGGAACACCGGGATCCCCTGCTGGGCCACGTACTGCCCGGTCTGCGGGGCGTAGGCCATCGCCAGGGCGAACACCTTGTCGACCTCGACGAGGCGCTTCACGTTGGCAAGCTGCTTGGCCGGGTCGCCGCCGTCGTCGTAGATCTTCAGCACGACCTTGCGGCCGTTGATGCCACCGTGCTCGTTGATGTAGTTGACGCCCGCCGCGAACCCGACGGCGATCTGCTCGCCGTAGACCGCGGCGGGACCGCTCGTGAACGTCGACCCGCCGACGCGGATCTCGTTGTCGGTGACGCCAGGATCGGGGTAGGTGCGCGGCGCGGCACCGACCATGGTCGACCGGGTCCCCGCCGGCCCGGCAGTCGTCGCGCCCCGCGCGGCCGTGGCGCCCGCGGCCGGCCCCGTGGCGCCGTCGGCCGTGGCGCCCGCCTGGAGGTTCTCGGCCGGGATCCCGGAAGAGGTCGCCGCCGGCGAGTCGTCGGGCACCTGCACCGACGACGCGACGAGGTGCGGCGGCGGCGACTGGCCGCCGGCGGCGGCGACGCCGAGCAGCACGAGCAGCGCGACCACCACACCGATGTACGGCCGGACGCGCGCGGCGGCGGGCCCCGCGCTCCGGATTCCCCCAGCGGAATCCCCCATTTGCCTCCATGTGTACCGAACGGCGGCCAACCCGGTCAAAACGTTAGGGTCACCGCCCGTGACACAACTCGCAGCATCCGCCGGCTCCGCCGACCCGGGCACCGCCGGACCGGGCCCCGCCGGGCTCGGCTGGTTCCGGGGCGCCGGCCTCGGGCTCTTCGTCCACTGGGGCCACAGCAGCCAGCAGGGCCTCGAGCTGTCGTGGCCGATGGCCGGCGGCACCGCGGCCCTCCCCTTCTCGCATGCCGTCCCGGTGGCCGACTACCAGGCCAGCGCGGCCACGTTCTCTCCGGAGCCGGGCGCGGCTCGGGAGTGGGCGCGCCTCGCGCGCGGCGCCGGCATGACCTACGCGGTGCTCACGACGCGCCACCACGACGGCTACTCGAAGTGGCCGAGCGAGGTCTCGGACTTCTGCTCGGCGCGCGACCAGGTCGGCGAGATCGTCGAGGCGTGCCGCGCCGAGGGGCTCCGCGTCGGGCTCTACTACTCGCTGTCCGACTGGCACCACCCCGACTACCCCGCCCTCACCGACGACGACCGGCCCTACGCCTTCCAGCCCCGCCGGCCCGGGCCCGAGGCGTGGGCGCGCTACCTCGAATACCTCTTCGCCCAAGTGCGCGAGCTGCTCACCCGCTGGGGCCGCATCGACCTCCTCTGGTTCGACGGAGGGTGGGAGCGGAGCGCGGCCGAGTGGCGCACGCGCGACCTTCACGACCTGATCCGCTCGCTGCAGCCCGACGTGGTGGTCAACGACCGGCTGCCGGGGTTCGGCGACTACGAGACGCCCGAGCAGTTCGTGCCGCCCCAGCCGCCCGACGGCCCGTGGGAGACCTGCATGACGATGAACTCGACGTGGGGATGGTGCCCCGACGACACCGGTTACAAGTCGGGGCGCGAGCTGGTGCACACGCTCTGCGAGGTCGCCGGCCGCGGCGGCAACCTCCTGCTCAACGTGTCGCCACGGGGCGACGGCTCGCTGCCGCCGACGCAGGTCGAGCGACTCGAGGGGATGGCGCGCTGGATGGCCGCGCACCGCGACGCCGTCGCCGGCACCACCCCCGGCCTCGAGCCGTGGCAGTTCTACGGCCCCTCCACCCGGCGCGGCGACCGCGTCTACCTCCATCTCCTGTGGCGCCCCTATGACACCGTCACCGTGCGGGGCATCCCGGTGAAGCGGGTCCGGGGCGTGCGCGTGCTCGGCTCCGGCGCGGCGCTCGAGTGGACGAGCCGTTGCACGGTCCTCGACACGCTCTTCAACGCCGACCCGGTCGGCGAGATCACCATCGCCGTCCCCGCGGGCGAGCTCGACGACGACGCCACCATCGTCGAGATCACCGTCGGCACCGACTGACCACGTCACCTGCGGGGAAGGACCCCCGCGTTCGTCACCGACCTCTCGGAAGGACTCCGTCGATGCGGACCCGCTTGCCCCTCATCCCGAGCGCACTGGCGGCCGCCGCGCTCGCCGTCGCGATGGTCGTCGCCGCTCCCGGCGCCGCGAACGCCGGCGGGGGCGCGGCCGGCCTCCGTCGGATCGACCACTTCGTGGTGCTGATGCAGGAGAACCGCTCCGCCGACACCTACCTCGGCCACCTCTCGGCCTTTGACCCGACGAGCGGATTCCAGCCGGAGCCGGCCACGGGCAACCCCGACCCGACGGACCCCACGCGCACGATCCGCCCGTTCCACAAGGACCGGTTGTGCGAGGTCGCCGACCTCGACCACTCGTGGAACGGCACGCACCGCGAGTGGGACGGCGGGCGGATGGACGGCTTCACGGCCGCGAACGCCGTGACCGCCGACCCGACCGGCAGTCGTTCGATGGGCTACTACGACCAGCGCGACCTGCCCTACTACTACGCGCTCTACAACACGTTCGCGACGAGCGACCGCCAGTTCGCGTCGGTGCTCAGCCAGACCTTCCCCAACCGCTTCTACCTTCTCGCCGGCACGTCGTTCGGCCACATCCGCAACGACTTCCCGGCCGGGGCGGGCGACTTCGACGTCCCGACGATCTTCCAGCGACTCGACGGCGCCGGCGTCAGCTGGCGCATCTACTTCTCACAGATCGCGTTCGGTCTGGAGTTCAAGTACGTCCGCGACCACGCCGCCGGGCACGTGTTCCCCATCTCGCAGTACTACGCCGACGCGGCCACGGGCCAGCTGCCTTCCGTCTCCTTCGTCGATCCGGTGTTCGTAGGCCCCGCCGACGCGGAGACCGACGAGCACCCGCCCTCGAACGTGCAGGTCGGCGAGAAGTTCTCCGCCGACGTGATCGATGCGCTCATGCACTCGCCGGACTGGCCCACGTCGGCCCTGATCCACACCTACGACGAGCACGGCGGCTTCTACGACTCCGTCGCGCCGCCACGGGCGCCGGCGCCCGACGACATCGCGCCGATGCTCCAGCCTGGTGATGCGCCCGGCGGGTTCGACCGCCTCGGCGTCCGGGTGCCGATCGCCGTCGTGTCGCCGTGGTCGAGGCCGCACTTCGTGTCGCACGTCGCCCGCGATCACACCGCGGTCCTCAAGCTGATCGAGACGCGCTACGGGCTCGCCCCACTCACGCGCCGCGACGCCTGGGTGCCGAACATGCTCGAGTTCTTCGACTTCAGCCACGGGCCCGCGTTCCTGGTTCCGCCGCCGCTCCCGCCGGCCCCCGTCGATCCGGCGCAGGCCGCGGCGTGTGCGACCGCGCCGCCGCCGGGCGGCTTCTGATCGGGCCCGGCTACTCGCCCCTCGACAGGGCGAACACGAAGGGGTGGACGGCCGGGCATCCGGCCCCCCGCAGGAGGTCACCGACGACCGTGAGGGTCCAGCGCGACTCGGCGGTGTCGTCGACGAGCAGCACCGGGCCGGGGGGCAGGGCGCCGGCAAGGGAGAACGCGCCGTAGACGTTGCGCACCTGCTGGGCGCTGTTCTCCATCTCCCGCTGGGGACGATCGCGGGCCGCCCGCGGGCGGCGGAGGGCATCGACGAACGGCACCCCGAGCGCCACCGCCAGCCGGGTGGCGGCATCGGCCACGACGGCGTCCCGCGTCGAGGGCACGGCCGCCACCCACGCGGGCGGCGGTGACGGCGCCCAGGCGACGACCATCCTCGCCGCCGCGGCGATGACCTCGTCGGGCAGCGGCTCCCCGCGGCGGAGCGTGTCGCGCACGACGCTCCCCCAGCCGCCGTCGCCGAGCTCGCAGAGGGCGCGACCAGGTGCGACGAGCCGGTCGGCGGGGATCCGGCCGCGGGGCGATCCCAGCCCGTTCGGCCACTGCTTCCGAGGTTCGACCTCGAGCCGGGCGGCGCGCAGGTGCTGCGCCGCCGCGGCGACAACCTCCGGATCGAGCGTGGCCCGGACGGCATCGCCCGGCGCCACCGAGCCGGTGCACGTGTCGCAGCGGCCGCACCGCTCGTCGGACGCGTCGTCGAGCGCGGCCCGGAGGAAGGCCATGCGACATCCCGCGGTGCGGGCGTAGCCGATCATGGCGGCCTGCTCCTCGCGGCGCAGCGCCGTGACGCGTTCGACGCGCTGCTCGTCGTACGCCCAGGGCTCGGCGGTTCGCTGCCACCCACCCCGCTCGCCCCGCTCGACCGCACCTTCGACCTCGAGGACCTTCAGCATGGCCTCGATCCGCGACCGCCGCGAGTTGACCTCGCGCTCGATCTCGGGCACCGACACCGCCCCGTCGCCGTCCGCGAGCAGCGCGAGGATCGCCTCCGCCTTCTCTCGGGGCGGAAACGCCGTCCGGATGAACCAGTCCTGGATGTCGGCG
This sequence comes from Acidimicrobiales bacterium, assembly GCA_036261495.1. Lineage (GTDB taxonomy): Bacteria > Actinomycetota > Acidimicrobiia > Acidimicrobiales > CADCTF01 > DATAKR01. The sequence goes on from DATAKR010000013.1 coordinate 5,401, forward strand.
TCTTCGTTGCCCCGGAGCAACACGCCGACGGCCGAGTCGAGGGCACGTCCCGCTCGGCCGACCTGCTGGTAGTACGCGATCGGCGACCCGGGCGCCTGGTAGTGGATCACGAACCCGAGATCGGGCTTGTCGAACCCCATGCCGAGCGCGGACGTGGCCACGAGCGCCTTGATCTCGTTGGCGAGCAACGCGTCCTCGAACGCGAGCCGGTCGAGCGACTCCGACCCGCCGCTGTAGGCCATGGCGTCGATGCCCTGCGAACGAAGGAAACCGGCCACCCTCTCGGTGTCGGCGACCGTCAGGCAGTAGACGATCCCGGAGCCCGCCAACCGCGGGATCTCGCGCGCCAGCCAAGCCAGCCGCTCGGCGGGCTGCGGAAGGTCGATGACCGACAGTGCCAGGCTCTCCCGTGACAGCGGCCCGCGGATGACGCGCAGGTCGGCCCCGAGCTGGTCGACCACATCGGCCACCACGCGGTCGTTGGCGGTGGCGGTCGTGCACAGGACCGGGACCCCGGCGGGCAGCGCGTCGATCACCCGGGCAAGGCGGCGGTAGTCGGGCCGGAAGTCGTGACCCCAGTCGCTGATGCAGTGGGCCTCGTCGACCACGAGCAACCCGACCTCGCCGAGCAGGCGCGGCATCACGTCGCGCCGGAACCGGACGTTGTTGAGGCGCTCGGGGGAGATGAGGAGCACGTCGACCTCGCCTCGCTCGACCCGCCGCTCGATGTCGTCCCAGTCGTCGCGGTTCTCGCTGTTGATGGTGGCGGCGTGGACGCCCGCCCGCTCGGCCATCTGGATCTGGTTGCGCATCAGCGCCAGCAGCGGCGACACGAGCACCGTCGGGCCCGCTCCGGCATCTCGCAGGAGCCGGGTGGCGACGAAGTAGACCGCGCTCTTGCCCCACCCGGTCCGCTGCACGACGAGGACCCGCTGCCGATCGTCGACCAGGGCCGTGACCGCCTCGAGCTGGCCCGGACGGAACCGGGCCGCGGGCGAACCCGTGAGGCGCGCGAGCAGCTCCTCGGCACGGTCGACAGTGGTGGCGGCGGGCATGGAGCGAGGGTAGGGGGAGGTGGTGACAGCTACCCGGGCAAGCGATCCCCGGACGGGGCCCATCGGCCCTGTACGCCGCCACCCGGCCGGGCGATCCTGGGGGCGAGAAGGGACGAGAGGAGGCCCCATGAACAACGTCGCCTACGTCCTGTCGGCACTGTCCGCCCTGGCCGCGGCGGGGGTGATCATGCTCGTCGTCCGGACGTGGCACGAGCCGGCGACACCGGCCGCCCACACGGCCGTGACCCGCATCGAGAAGCTGGGCGGCATCGCCCTTCTCGCCGTTGGCGCGGTGGCGTTCGCGGCGACGGCCGTCACGCCGAGTGAAGACATCACCGGCCCAGGCCTGCTGCCTCCGGCCGTGCTCCTCGCCGCCCTCGCCGTCCTCGGCTGGCGCCGTCCGGCGGTCGCCGCCCGGTTCCTGTTGTGGTCGGCGGCCCTCGTCGTGCCTCTCACCTTCGTGCTCGGCCTCGTCGTCAGCGGCTCGCGTGAAGGTCGGCCCGCGGGTGCCACGTTGAGCAACGCCTCCGGCGCGACCGCATTCGTCGTGCTGGGCTGGGTGTTCCCCGCCGTGCTGACCGGCCTTCTGCTCCGCCGGGCGGCCTCGCCCGCACCTCCGACCCACCGTGGGTGGCAGGCTGCCACCAGGTGACCGAGCGCAACCTCACCCGTTACGCATGGCTGTCGATCGCCGCCGCGGTGACGACGATCGCCATGAAGTCGAGCGCGTTCCTCCTGACCGGCTCGGTCGGGCTCCTCTCGGACGCCCTCGAGTCGGTGGTCAACCTCGTCGCCGCGATGGTCGCGCTGGTCGCGCTGCGCCTGGCGGCCCGCCCACCCGACGAGGAGCACCACTTCGGCTATGGCAAGGCCGAGTACTTCTCCGCCGGCGTCGAGGGCGTGATGATCCTCGCCGCCGCCGGCGCAGTGATCGCCTCGGCGATCCCCCGGTTCCTCCACCCCCGCGCCCTCGAACAGGTGGGGATCGGTCTCGTCGTGTCAGGTGCCGCCGCGCTCGTGAACCTCGGTGTCGCGCTGGTGCTGCGCCGCGCCGGGCGGGAGCACCGTTCGATCACGCTCACAGCCGACGCCCGGCATCTCCTGACCGACGTCTGGACCACCGGCGGCGTGGTCATCGGCGTCGGCCTCGTCGGTGTCACCGGATGGCAGCGGCTCGACCCGATCGTCGCCATCCTCGTCGGCGTCAACATCGTCGTCGCCGGCTTCGCGCTGCTCCGGCACTCCGGCTCGGGCCTCATGGACTCCTCATTGCCGGCCGACGACGTCGTCGCCATCGAGAACGTGCTCGACCGCTATCGGGCCGACGGCGTCGAGTTCCACGCGTTGCGCACCCGCGCCGCCGGCGCCCACCGGTTCGTGTCGATGCACGTCCTCGTGCCGGGTGACTGGACGGTGACCCGCGGCCACGAGTTCGTGGCGCGCGTGGAGGCCGACATCGCGGCCGAGCTCCCCCTCACCAGTGTCGCGACGCATCTCGAGCCCGTCGGCGACCCGATCTCCTACGAGGACATCGAGCTCTTCCCGCCCGGCCGCACCGACGTCCGCTAGCTAGGTCTAGGAGCGCCGAGACGGCGGCGAGGCGGCCGCGCCCGTCTTGCCGTTCGCCCCGGCCTCCTTCGTCGCGGCCGTCTTCTTCGTCGCGGCCGTCTTCTTCGTCGCGGCCGTCTTCTCCGTCGCGGCCGTCTTCTTCGTCGCGGCCGTCTTCTTCACCGTGGCCTTGTTCGACGTGGCCTTCTTCACCGCGGCGCTCTTCTTCACCGCGGCGCTCTTGTTCGACGTGGCGTTCTTCGCCACGGCCTTCGTCACCGCGGCGGCCTTGTTCGACGTGGCCGCCTTCACGGCCGCGGCCTTCTTCGACGGGGCCGGCTCCTTCACCGCGGCCTTCTTCGACGGGGCCGGCTCCTTCACCGCGGCCTTCTCGACCGCGGCGCCCTTCCGCGAGGTGGTCGTCTTCGCCGCCGCGGACCTCTTCGTCGCGCCGTTCGCCTTGCCGCCGTTCGCCGTGGCCGTCGCTCCGTTGGCGCCCTCGGGACGAGCGTCGGCCACCGGCAGCCGCCGGGTTCGCCGCCGGCGCGCCGGCGCGTTGTCGGCGCCGTTCGCCTTGGCACCGACGAGGGCCCCCGACCGGTTCACCACCGCCAGGTCGGATCCGAGGTAGGCCGCCACCAGCCGCGGGTCGGCGAGCACATCGGCGGGCGCGCCCCGGGCGAGCACCGACCCGGTCTCGAGCGCGAGCATCTCGTCGGACACCGAGATGAGCAGCGGCATGTCGTGCTCGATCACGATCATGGTGGCGCCGGTCTCGGCACGGATCCGCAGGAGCAGCGGCCCCAACGCCTCGGTCTCGCGCTGGGCGATGCCCGACGACGGCTCGTCGAGCAGCAGCACCAGCGGATCGTGGGCGAGGATGACGCCGAGGTCGACGATCCGGCGCGACCCCGTCGACAGCTCCGACACGAACTTGTCGCGGAACGCGCCGAGGCCCATCAGCTCGATGAGCTCGTCGACGCGCCGGCTGATGCGCTTCTCGGCCCGCGCCACCCACGGGAGGCGCAGCGCGGTCGACACCACATCCTGGGCCTTGATGTGGCGCTCGAGCGCAACCGCGAGCGTCTCGGCGACGGTGAGCGACGGGAACAGGCGGGCGTCCTGGAACGACCGGCCGAGCCGGGCGCGCGACCGTCCCTCGGGTCCGAGCGAGGAGATGTCACGGCCGTCGAGCGCGACCCGGCCGCTCGAGGGCACGAACCCGGAGATGGCGTCGAACATCGTGGTCTTGCCGGCGCCGTTGGGGCCGACCACACCGAGGATCGACCCGCGCGCGAGGTCGAACGACACGTCGTCGACGGCGGTGACGCCACCGAAGCGGACGGTGAGACCCCGCACGTCGAGCACCGCGTCGCGCGCGTCGACCCCGCCCGCCGCCGTGTCGCGCAGGTCGATCACCGTCATCGTGCGCCTCCTTGCACGCTCGCCGCGCCGGAGAGGAACACCGAGCGGAGGATGTCGGGCCGCCCCAGCAGGTCGCTCGTGGGCCCGCTGAACCGGATCTCGCCCTTCTCCATGAACAGCGCCCGGTCGGCGACGGTGAGCGCCACGTTGACCGATTGCTCGACGAGGATGATCGAGGTCCCGGCCTCGTGCATGCGGCGAACGATGCGGAGGAGGTCCTCCACCACGATGGGTGCCAGGCCGAGCGACAGCTCGTCGATCATCAGCAGGCGCGGCCGGGCGATGAGGGCCTGCCCGAGGGTGAGCATCTGCTGCTCGCCCCCCGAGAGCACCGCGGCCTTCTGGTCGAGGCGCCGGCGCAACGCCGGGAAGGTCTCGAGCACCTCGGCGATGGCGGCGTCGGTCTCGGGGCGCGGTCGCCGGCTCGCCCACGCCGCCACGTCGAGGTTCTCCTGCACGGTGAGGCCGGGGAACACGCCCCGCCCGCCCGGCACCTGCACCACGCCGTACTGGAAGCTGTCCTCGGGCTCGAGCCCGGTCACGTCCTCGCCGTCGAAGAAGATGGCGCCGCGCTGCAGCGGCACGAGCCCCGAGATGGCCCGCAGGAGGGTCGACTTGCCGGCGCCGTTGGTGCCGAGCAATGCGATGATCTCGCCCTCGCGCAGCTCGAAGGTCACGCCGAAGAGCACCTGCACCGGCCCGTAGCTGACGTCGACGTCGCGCACCAGGAGGATCGAGCTCTCGTTGGCGGCCTCTCGCGCCCGGCGCAGCTCGGCGGTCGTCGTGAGCACGTCGAGCGCGCGGCGGGTGTCGGTCTCGACGAACTTGTGGGCGGTCCAGAGGATGGCACCGCCGATGATCCAGTACGGCAGCAGGGAGGCGATGCCCCACCGCATGCCGTCGTGGTCAGGGATCACCGCGACGTTGAGGATCGGGTTGTAGTAGAGGAGCCAGAGGCCGGCGGCGATGAACACCGAGCCGAAGCTGAACGACAGCGACCGCACCCGCGCCGGCGAGACGAAGGCCTGCGTGGTGAGGAACGGCGACCAGAAGATGCCGCCGACGAAGTTGGCGACGATCGAGAACAACACGGCGATGGGCACGTTGGGTGCGATGGCGAAGAGCACCAGCGCCGGCCCCACGGCCGCGAGGCTCCACCCGGCCAGCTTGATCGGCTCGCCCATGCCACGCGCCAGCGCCCGGTTGGTGAGGCGCCCGCCGTACTGGACGCCGGCCAGCGCGGCGGCCGCGCCCAACGCACCGATGACGCCCCGCTCGAACGGGCCGACGTCGAACACCCGCTTGAAGTACAGCGGCACCAGGAATGCCAGCGGGATGAAGCCGGCGCCGATGAACAGCCAGGCGATGAACTGGCGGCGGAGGGTCTGCACCGCGAACAGCATCCGCACACCCCGGCCGAGCGGCACGGGCCGCTCGTGCTCGGCGACGAGGGCGGCGTCCTCGTCGTCGGTCTCACCTCGCACCGGTTCGCGGAGCCGGGTGGCGATGACGGCCATGAGCAGGATCGGCACGATCAGCACCCAGAACGCGGCGCGCCATCCGAACAGGGCGGCGACGCCGCCGGCGACCAGGGGGCCGATGATGGCCGCGACCCGCACGGAGTTGCGGTGGGTCGAGAACACGAGCGGCCGGTCGGCGGGCTTGTAGTAGTCGGTCAGCAGCGACGTGTGGATCGGGTCGTTCACCAGCACGCCGACGCCGTTGCCGATCCGGAACAGGATGAGGAGCAGGAGTGTGCCCGCGAACCCGGTGGCGAACGAGAACACGCCGGCGAGAACCGCACCACCGACGACGAGCTTGGTACGCGGCAGGCGGTCGCCGTAGTAGCCCACCGGCACCGCGAGGAGCAGGATCACCGAGAGGTTGAGCACCACGACCAGGCCGAAGGCCTTGTCGGTGAGGTGGAAGGCGTCCTGGATCTCCGGAGCGAGCACGCCGAACGCGGCGGTGTCGAACTCGTCGAAGAAGTACAGGGCTGCCAGCACCCACAGGGGGAACGTCGAGAGTCCGCCGGCGATGCGCTCGAAGTAGCCGCGCAGCTGGGCCACGCCGGGAAGGGCGAGGAGCGTCTCCATCACGAACCGCCTCCCACGCCGGCGAGCTCCTCTTCCACGAGAGGTGGTGGCGCCTCGATCACCGCCTCGACGACCTCGTCGTCGACCACCCGCTTGTCGGCCACGAGGCTCGGCACGAGCAGGTTGCGCCTGGCCGCCACCGCCCGCAGGTAGCGGTCGCGCAGGGCGAACACGATCTGGCCCAGGCCACCCGGGAACAGCCAGAGCAGGAGCAGCATCCCCAGCCCGGTGACGGCGAGCTGGAACTGCGCCGGCAGGAAGTACTGGGTGCCGCGCACGTAGATGGCGCCGAGGATGGCGCCCGACAGCGACCCCATGCCGCCGATCACGACCATCGAGAAGATCAGCAGCGAGACGTCGGCCGGGAAGCGGTCGGCCCGGATCGTCTGCTGGTGGTAGGCGTAGAGCGCACCGGCGACGGCCGCCAGGAACCCCGACGCGGCGAACGCGGCCAGCTTGGAGCGGACGACCGACACCCCGAGTGCCTGCGCGGCGCGGTCGTTGTCGCGCGTCGCGATGAGCACTCGCCCGAACCGCGCCGAGCGCAGGTTGCGGCCCACGACGAGGGAGAGGATCAGCGCGGCGAAGCAGATGAAGTAGAAGTCCTTCTCGGCGCTGACATCCCAGATCCCCCACATGATCGGGCGCCGGATGCCACTCGTCGACCGGAAGATGTCGAAGGAGAAGAACCAGCTGCCGGCGGCGAGCGCGAAGGCAAGCGTGGTGACGCCCAGGAACAAGCCCCGGATGCGGAGCGCCGGCAGGCCGATGACGAGGGCGACGGCGGCGCCCGCCAGCCCGCAGATGAGCAGGATCAGGAAGAAGTCGAGCGGGTCGGGCCAGGTGGCGAGCCGTTGGGCGATCAGCGCGCCGAGTCCGACGATCGCCCAGTGGCCGAGCGAGAGGTTGCCCGACCACCCGGTGAGCACGACCAGGGAGATCCCGACGATCGCGTAGAGCATCACGACCGACACCAGGCTGGTGCGGCTGCCGGGCAGCACGAACGGGATGACGGTGAGGATCACGAACGCGAGGGCCGCCAAGCCCCACCGCACGTAGCGGACCTCGGCGAGCGATCGCAGCTCGGCCGGCACCGGTCGCACCTCCTGGACCGCCTGCCAGCTCGACGACGTGCCCTCGAGCCGGCCGATGCGCTTGCGCTGCAGCAGCAGGGCGACGATGACGACTGCCAGCAGCAGGCCGGCGTCGGGCCCCGAGCGGCTCGTCGTGTAGAAGAGCACCTGCTGGGCCATGGTGAGCAGCACCGCGGCCCCGAACGTGACCGGCAGGTTCTCCATGCGGCCGATCACGGCGGCGGCCAGGGCGCGCAGCAGCAGGCTGAACCCGGCCAGCGAGCCGAGCTGGAAGCCGGTGATCGGCGCCTGCAGCACCGCGGTGACGGCCGACAGGAAGCCGGCGACGACCCACACGAGGAGCGACACCCGCCGCACGCGGACACCGAGCAGCCGCGCCCGGTCGCTGTCCTCGGCCGCGGCCCGGGCCGCGAGCCCGTAGCCGGTGCCGCGCAGGAACCACACCAGCCCGAGCAGCACGATCGGCGTGACCACCAGCACCGCGAGGTGATCGAAGGTGAAGACGACCTGACCGAACGTGAAGTGCTTCGAGATCGGCGTCTTGAACTGGTGGGACAGCGTGGCGTTCTTGTTGAGCGCGGCGAGCACGAGCTCGACCGCACCGAGGAGCTGGGCGACGCCGATCGTGGCGACGGTGAGGATGAGCCGCGGCGCCTTCGAGAAGCGGCGGATCACGCCCCATTCGACGAGCGCGCTCGACGCCACCGCGGCGACGAGGCCGATCAGCACCGCCAGGTAGAAGGGCACGCCGAAGCGCTGCACGAGCCAGCCGGCGAGGGTGGCCGCGAACGCGCCGAGGGCCCCCTGGGCAAAGTTGATGATCCGGTTGGTGCGGTAGATCAGCACCAGCCCCATGGCGAGGAGCCCGTTGAGCGCGCCGAGCACGAGGCCCTGGAGGAAGATGCCATTCGGCGCGTAGGCCTTCATGCCCACGATCAGGTAGCCGTTGACCCCCTTGCCGAGCAGGATCACGGCGACGAGGCCGGCCACGAAGGCGAGCACGGACGCCGCGCGTCCACGCGGCAACGTCAAAGACCCGAACGACACGTGGAACCCCCCAGTCGGCGCCGTCCCGGGGGAATTCGCCGAGGCGCTGTCCGAATCCTCCCGGTTTCGGCAGGATCCGATGTGTCCGCCGGAGAACTACTCGTCGCAGGACGGCGGTGACCGAGAGCTGGGGGGCTTCATGAAGACGGTCGTTCGCTGCACCGCGATCGGGGCGGTGCTCATGATGGTGGCGGCCGCGTGCTCGAAGCCGCCGAAGCTCGTCACCGCGAACAGCAAGACCAAGGTGACGGCGCCGAGCGTCGCGCCGCCGGTGTCGGCCGAGACGGCGTCGACCGACACCACTGCACCGCCGAGCACGGTCGCCGCCACCGCCACCACGGCGCGGGCGGCTCGCACGGCCAAGCCGGCGCCGACCGGCAACGTCGCGCCGCCGGGTGTCGACGACGCGCAGGCCAAGGCGGTCGGCGCGGCGATCCAGCCCCAGACCACGGCCCGGCACCAGCCCTACTAC
>DATAKR010000019.1:0-19139 GCA_036261495.1 Acidimicrobiales bacterium
GACCGCAAGAAGGACGTGATCATCACCGGCGGGGAGAACGTCTCCTCGATCGAGGTGGAGGACCGGCTCTTCAGCCATCCGGCCGTGGCCGAGGTCGCGGTCATCGGCGTGCCGGACGAGACCTGGGGCGAGGTGGTCAAGGCGGTCGTCGGGCTCAAGCCCGAGGCGTCGGCGACGGAGCAGGAGCTCATCGACCACTGCCGGGAGCACCTGGCCCACTTCAAGTGCCCGCGTTCGGTCGACTTCGTCGACGAGCTGCCCCGCCTGCCGACCGGGAAGCTCTACAAGCGCCTGCTCCGTGACCGCTACTGGCAAGGCCACTCCTCGGCGATCGTCTGAGAGTCCCGCCCCCTGTTCGGGCCGGGCTTTCTGAGGATGTGTGTCGTCGGAGCGACGTCGATCCTCAGAAAGCAAAGGGGGAATGCCCTGCACAGCCCCAGAGTTGATAACCTTGCTATCAACTTTTCTGCAACCGGAGTTCGACTGTGGCCCTTGACCCGAATCGCTGGACGCTGAAGACGCAGGAGGCCTTCGCGGCCGCGTCCGAGACGGCACGAGCGCGAAACAACCCGGAGGTCACCCCGGAGCACCTGCTCGCCGCCATGCTCGGCCAGGAGGGAACCGTCGTCCTGTCGGTGCTCCAGCGCGTCGGCGTGGCCCCGCTCTCGCTGCGCAACAAGGTCGACGACGCCATCTCGAAGCTCCCGCGCGCCGTCGGTGGGCAGGACCCCACCGTCAGCCGGGCGCTGCGTGAGGCGCTCGAGCGGGCCGACCACGAGCGCACCTCGCTGGGCGACGAGTACCTCTCGATCGAGCACCTGCTGCTCGCCCTGGCCCACGCCGTCGGCGTGTCGCGCGACGACCTGCTCGGCGCGCTGCAGGAGGTGCGCGGCAGCCATCGGGTGACGAGCCAGAACCCGGAGGACCAGTACCAGGCGCTCGAGAAGTACGGCCGCGACCTCACCGAGGAGGCCCGCAAGGGCAAGCTCGACCCGGTCATCGGCCGCGACGAGGAGATCCGCCGCGTCATCCAGGTGCTGTCACGGCGCACCAAGAACAACCCGGTGTTGATCGGTGAGCCGGGTGTCGGCAAGACCGCGATCGTCGAGGGCCTCGCCAACCGGATCGTCGAGGGCGACGTCCCCGAAGGGCTGAAGGGGAAGCGGCTGCTGTCGCTCGACCTCGGGTCGATGGTCGCCGGATCGAAGTACCGGGGCGAGTTCGAGGAGCGCCTGAAGGCGGTGCTGAAGGAGATCGCCGACTCCAACGGCGAGATCATCACCTTCGTCGACGAGCTGCACACCATCGTGGGCGCCGGCGCGGCCGAGGGCGCCATGGATGCCGGCAACATGATCAAGCCCATGCTCGCCCGCGGCGAGCTGCGCATGATCGGCGCGACCACCCTCGACGAGTACCGGAAGCACGTCGAGAAGGACCCCGCGCTCGAGCGCCGCTTCCAGCAGGTCTACGTCGGTCAGCCCTCGGTCGAGGACACCATCGCGATCCTCCGCGGCCTGAAGGAGCGCTACGAGGTCCACCACGGCGTGCGCATCCAGGACTCCGCGCTGGTCGCCGCCGCCGTGCTCTCCGACCGCTACGTCACCGGCCGCTTCATGCCCGACAAGGCCATCGACCTGATCGACGAGGCGGCGTCGCGGCTGCGCATCGAGATCGACTCGATGCCGACCGAGATCGACATCGTCGAGCGTCGTGTCCGGCAGCTGGAGATCGAGCGCGTGGCGCTCGCCAAGGAGACCGACACCGCCTCCCAGGAGCGGCTGGCCGCCCTCGACGAGGAGCTCGCCAACCTGCGCGAGCAGTCCGACGCCATGAAGGGCCACTGGCAGGCCGAGAAGGATCAGATCAGCGAGATCCGCCAGCGCAAGGAGGAGCTCGAGACGGCTCGGGGCGAAGCCGACCGCTACGAGCGCGACGGCGACCTCGGTCGCGCCGCGGAGATCCGCTATGGCCGTGTGCCCGCGCTCGAAGAGCAGGTGGCCGACGCCAGCGCGCGGCTCGAGGAGCTCCAGCACGACCAGAAGATGCTGAAGGAAGAGGTCGACGAGGAGGACATCGCCGAGGTGGTGAGCAAGTGGACCGGGATCCCGGTCTCCAAGCTCATGGAGGGCGAGGTCGCCAAGCTCGTGAAGATGGAGGACGTCCTCCACGAGCGCGTCGTCGGCCAGGACGAAGCCGTCGCCGCCGTGGCCAACGCCATCCGGCGGTCGCGCGCCGGCCTGTCGGATCCCAACCGACCGATCGGCTCGTTCATGTTCCTCGGACCGACGGGCGTCGGGAAGACCGAGCTCGCCCGTGCACTCGCCGAGTTCCTGTTCGACGACGAGCGGGCGATCGTCCGCATCGACATGAGCGAGTACATGGAGAAGCACTCCGTGTCGCGCCTGATCGGCGCGCCTCCGGGCTACGTCGGCTACGAGGAGGGCGGGCAGCTGTCGGAGGCGGTGCGCCGGCGGCCCTACTCGGTGGTGCTGCTCGACGAGATCGAGAAGGCCCACCCGGACGTGTTCAACGTGCTCCTGCAGGTGCTCGACGACGGCCGGCTCACCGACGGCCAGGGTCGCACCGTCGACTTCACCAACACCGTCATGATCATGACGTCGAACTACCCGGGCGACCCGCGCGAGTACTTCAAGCCGGAGTTCCTCAACCGGATCGACGAGATCATCCGCTTCCGCTCGCTGACCCGTGACGACCTCACCCACATCGTCGACATCCAGCTCAAGGGCCTCGAGCAGCGGCTCGCGGCGCGGCGCCTCGACCTCGAGGTGACCGACGAGGCCAAGCGGTGGCTCGGAGAGCGGGGCTTCGACGAGCACTGGGGAGCGCGCCCGCTGAAGCGCCTCATCCAGAAGGAGATCGGCGACACGCTCGCCTCGGCGATCCTCGAGGGCCGCTACGAGGAGGGCTCGACCGTCACCGTCGACGTCGCCGGCGACGACCTCGTCCTGAAATAACCCGTCAAGCAAGCCGGAACGCGATGGCGCGTTCAGCGGCAATCGTGAGGAAACCTCGGGTTCCTAGGTTGCGGCCATGGCCGCTGCCGACATCCCCGCCGCCAAGCGTGCGGGCCTGCCCGTCGATCTCGACCGCCTCGCGGCCGAGGGCGACGAGTGGCTCACGCCCGAGGACCGCTACGCGCTGAAGACGCACGGCGTGTGCGCCCAGCTGCAGCCGGGTGCGTTCATGATCCGGGTCCGCATCCCGGGTGGCGTGCTGCTCGCCGACCAGGCGCGGGGCCTCGCCCGCATCGCACGGACGAATGCCGCCGACTGGCTCCACCTGACGACCCGGCAGGGGCTCGAGCTGCACCACGTCGAGGCGCGCAAGGTGCGCGACGTCCTCGCGCTCGTGGCCCGGCTAGGGCTCACGACGCGGTCCGCCTGCGGCCACACCCTTCGCAACGTCGTCGTGTCGGAGGACGCCGGGCTCGGCCTCGACGAGCCGTTCGACTGCATGCCCGATGCGCGGTTGGTGTCCGACGCCGTCGTGGCCCGGTCGGCCGAGCTCAACTGCACGCTGCCGAGCCGGGTGAACCTGGTGTTCGGCGGCTCGCCGCGCTCGCGAGACGATGCGCTCCTCAACGACGGGGCATTCGTCTCGGTCGTTCGGGGCGGGTGCGCCGGCTACGAGATCTGGGCGGGCGGCAGCCTCGGGAGAGCGCCCCGGCTCGCGGTCCGCATCGCCGAGTTCGTACCCCGCGACGACGTCCTCGCCGCGGCCGAGGCGCTCATCGACGTGTTCGTCGCCCATGGCGATCTCGACCACCCGGCGCGGGGACGGATGAAGTACGTCGTGGAGTCACTGGGCGAGGACGGGTTCCGCCGCGCCTTCGCCATGGCCTTCGACGCGGCGCGGTCTCGCCCCCATCCGGTCGCGCCGCCCGTCGAGGTCATCGATCCCGACGCCGCCGCGGCGATCCTGGGCGACGTGCCGCCGGGCGGCTGGTCGGCCGGGGTGCGACCCCAACGGCGCAGCGGGCGGGTGCTGCTCACCGTCGACGTGCCGATGGGCGACCTCGAGAGCGTGGAGCTCGAGGCGCTCGCCGACCTGAGCGACCGGTACGCCGACGGTGCCATCACGTTGAGCCGAGACCAGAACGTCGTGTTCCGCGACGTGGCGGTCGGGGCCGTCGCCCGGATCCGCGACGACCTCCTCGGCTCCGGGCTCTCGGTGCTCGGCGAGTCGCCGGTGGCGGCCGTGCGGGCCTGCACCGGCTCGGCCGTCTGCGACCTGGGCATCGCCTCCGCGCCCGACGCCGGCGCTGCGCTCCTCGCCAGCCCCGCGCTGGCCCGCAACTCGACGCTTCGGGTGCACGTGTCGGGTTGCCCCAACTCGTGCGCGCAGCACCAGGCGGGCGACATCGGCCTCGCCGGCACGAAGGTGCGCATCGGAGGCGCCGTCCGTGACGGCTACCAGGTGTTCCTCGGTGCCGACGTCGGGGCTCGCCGAGTGGGAGCGGTGGCCGGCCGGGTGGCGGCCGAGGACGTCCCCGCCGTCGTCGATGCCGCGGTCGGCGCGTGGGAAGCGGTGCGCCACGGCTCGGAGACGCTCGGCCAGACCGTGCACCGCCTCGGTCTCGACGCGTTCGCGGCGCACATCGAGGCCGTCCTCGACGACCGGTGGGCCGCCGGCGCCGACCCCGACGCGTCCCTCCTCACCCTCCCCTGAACCCCCACACCCCCTCGTTCTGCAGGCACTGGCGCGGCTCGGGGCCGGGCCAGTGCCTGCAGAACGCGCTTGTTTTGCCAACCGAGAAAGGACCCCGCTGTGCCCGTTCCCATCTCCGATGCTCTCGCCGACGCCGGCGCCGCCGCCGCGACGAAGGCGGCCCAGGTGCGCGGGCTCCCGCGCTACCTCGCGCTGTCGGCGTTCGCCGGCGCCTTCGTCGGCGTCGCGGTCGTGCTCCTCCTGGTGGTGTCGGCCCCGTTCGCCGCGGCGTCCTCGCCGCTGACGAAGCTGGTCCAGGGCGGCGTGTTCGGCATCGCCCTCACCCTCGTGGTGTTCGCCGGCGCCGAGCTCTTCACCGGGAACGCCATGACGATGGTCCAGGGGCTCGCCGGCCGCGCCGTCCGCGTGCGCGACGTCGCCTCGGTGTGGGCGGCGTCGCTGGTCGGCAACCTCATCGGCTCGCTGGGCTTCGCCGCCGCCGTCGGCGCGGCCGGCACGCTCGCCGCCGGCGCCAAGCCGGGTGCGAAGGCGCCGGCCCAGACGCTGCTGGCGGCGATGCTGGCGGCCAAGGCCGGTGCCACCGGCGCCCAGCTCTTCTGGCGGGCGGTGCTGTGCAACCTGCTCGTGTGCCTCGCGCTCTGGATGGCGGCGAGGACGAAGAGCGACGCCGCCAAGCTCGTGGTGCTCTGGTGGGCGCTGCTGGCGTTCGTCGCGTCGGGGTTCGAGCACTCGATCGCGAACATGACGATCTTCGGGCTCGGCATCACCCAGGGGCTCGCGACGTGGAGCGACCTGGCCCGCAACCTGCTCTACACCGTGCCCGGCAACGTGGTGGGAGGCGGCTTGCTCGTCGGCCTGGCGTACGCCTGGATCGGTCGGCCGGTGTCGGTTCGCACCGGTCGGACGATCGTGCTCACCGAGCCGGCTGCTCCGGCGGAGGTGGTCGTGGATCCCGCCGTCGCCTGACGCCGGCCGCGCCGGCCGCGCCGCCGCCGTCGCGCCACGCACGGTGCGGCGGTGCCCCACACTCTGGGGATGGCGCCGCGCCCCTCCACGGTGTATCGGCCGTGGACCTGCGTCTGCGGCCAGAGCAATCGCGGCCCGTGGCCGTGCACGCGGTGCTTCACACCGCCGCCGCCGGAGGTGGTGGCCTCGCCGACGCTGCCGTCGCCCCACCGCCGCCACCCGGCCGTGATCGGCCTCGCGATCGTGGTCGCGGTCCTGCTGCTCGCCGCCCTCGCGGGTGCGGTGGTGGTGTCCCGCGAGCCGGGCGGTGCGGCCGCGGGCGTGACGGTCGAGGTGGGTCCCGATGCACCGCCGCCCCCGTTGCCCGGCGACCGAGGGAAGCTGGCCGCCGCGCTGCCGGGACTCATGCGGTTCGTCGCCCAGGCTCGTGGTCTCCCGTTCACCAAGCCGGTGAAGGTCACGCTGCAGTCCGACTCGGCCTTCGTGAGGACGTTCCAGAAGGAGCAGCTACGCGACACGGCATCGAGGCGCGACGAGCTCGCGAAGACCGAGAAGGTGTTCGAGGCCCTCGGGCTCATCGGCCGTGACGTCAACCTGCAGAAGGCCGTCGACTCGCTCTACTCGGCCGGCGTCGCCGGCTACTACGACCCGCAGAAGAAGGCCCTGTTCGTGCGGGGCGACAAGCTCACGCCGATGGTGCGCATCACCCTGGTGCACGAGCTGACCCACGCCCTTCAGGACCAGCACTTCCGCATCGACCGGCCCGACCTCGACAAGCGTGACGACGAATCGTCGACCGGCCTCACCGGCCTGGTCGAGGGCGACGCGACGCGGATCGAGGACGAGTACCGGCAGGGGCTCACCGAGGCGGAGCAGAAGCAGGACGAGACGGAGGAGTCGTCCGCCGCCGCCGGCATCGATCCCACCACGCCCCGCGTGCTGATCTACCTCCTGGCCTTCCCCTACATCGTCGGGCCGGACTTCACGAAGGCCGTGGTCGCGCAGGCGGGGCAGGGCCGTCTCGACACGGCGTTCGAGGAGCCGCCGACCACCTCCGAGCAGCTGATGCATCCGGACGCGTTCCTCGCCGGCGACGGTCCGAAGGACGTCCGAGCGCCGGTCGTGCCGAACGGCCGGAAGAAGATCGACGAGGGCGTCCTCGGCGAGCTCGGCCTCCTCCTGATGCTCGAGCCGACGGTCGGCCAGGCCGCCGCACAGACGGCCGCCGCCGGGTGGGGTGGCGACCGGTACGTCGCCTACGCAACGGGAAACCGCACCTGCGTGCGGGCGACGATCACGATGGACACGGCCAACGACACCGGCGAGCTGCGCAGCGCCCTCGAGCGGCTGGCGTCGAGTCGCCGCGGCGTCACCGTCCAGGGCGACAGCCCGCTGACGCTGACGTCCTGCGGCTGACCGCCCCGGGTCGATGTCAACTGCGGGTTGACTGACTCGGCCTGTCAACGTAGAGTTGACGCATGGAGATGTCACTCGATGCGCTGATCCGAGAGGTGCTCGACGCCGCCGCCGATCCACTCGGGCAGCTCGACCTCGCGTCCCATCGAGCGGTCGACCTCACCGAGCTCGGCGACGCCCTGCTGACCCACTTCGTCGACCGCTGCCGCAGGTCAGGCCACACCTGGGCGGAGATCGGCGAGCACCTCGGTGTGACCCGGCAAGCCGTCCAGAAGCGCTTCGTCGGCTACGCCGGCGAGCAGGTCACGTTCGAACGCTTCACGCCCCGAGCCAAGGCGGCCTTCGAGCGGGCCGAGCAGGTGGCCGTCGAGCTGCGCCACAACTACGTGGGCACCGAGCACCAGCTGCTCGCCCTCTTCGACGTCGAGGGCAACCTCGCGCTCGACGTGCTGACGAGCCTCGGCGTCACCCGCGACTCGATCGACACGGCGCTGGCAGCCGCGGTCCCGAACGGGGTCGACGACGTCACCCCGCCCCTGTTCCGCACGCCCCGCCTCCGCCAGGCCCTCGAAGAAGCGGTCAACGTGGCCCTCGACCTCCGCCACAACTACATCGGCTGCGAGCACCTGCTGCTCGGCCTCTACCGGGGCCAGGACGGCCTGGCGCGCCGGTTCCTCGAGGCCCAGGGCGCGACCGACGACAAGGTGACCGCCGCGGTCATGGAACGCCTCGCCAAGTACACGAAGGGCTGACGCCGGCCATAGCCTGGCCGGTCGGTGCCCCTCCTCGCCGCCGCGCTGACGCTCCTCGCCCACAACGGGAAGTTCACCTGGGACGAGTGGCTCTACCTCCTCATCCCGGTCGCGATCGTCGTGACGATCGTGCTCTCCGCCCGCCGGAAGCAGAGGGAGGCCCAGGCGTCAGCGGATATGCTCCAGGGACCGCCTGAAACAAAGTCCTAGGAGACGCGCGTGCCCGGCACCGTGGTAGTCGGCACCCAGTGGGGCGACGAGGGGAAGGGGAAGCTCACCGACCTCCTCGCCAAGGAGATGAGCATGGTCGTCCGCTATCAGGGCGGCCACAACGCGGGGCACACCCTCGTCGTGAACGGCGAGACCTTCGCCCTCCAGCTCATCCCGAGCGGTGTGCTCTACGACCACATCACGCCGGTGATCGGCAACGGCGTCGTCGTCGACCCGGCCACGCTGATCGCCGAGATCGACAAGCTCACGTCGAAGGGCGTCGACTGCAGCCGGCTGCGCGTGAGCGGCAACGCGCACCTGATCATGCCGTACCACAAGGAGATCGACCGGCTCACCGAGCGCCGGCTCGGCAAGAACAAGCTCGGCACCACGAAGTCGGGGATCGGCCCGGCCTACGCCGACAAGGCGACCCGCGTCGGCCTGCGGGTGCAGGACCTCCTCGATCCGAAGATCTTCCGCGAGAAGCTCGAGATCGTCGCCAAGGAGAAGAACGGCATCCTGGCCAAGATCTTCAACCGCCTCCCGGTCGACGCCGACGAGATCGCCGACCGCTACCTCGGCGAGTACCTGCCGCGCATAGAGCCACACATCGCCGACACCGTCGCCCTCGTGCACGAGGCGCTCGAGGCCGGCCAGAACGTGCTGTTCGAGGGGGCGCAGGCGACGTTCCTCGACCTCGACCACGGCACCTATCCCTACGTCACGTCGTCGAACCCGGTGGCCGGTGGTGCCTGCACCGGCGCCGGCGTCGGTCCGCTCTACATCTCCCGCGTCGTCGGCATCGCGAAGGCCTACGTCACCCGGGTCGGGGCCGGTCCGTTCCCCACCGAGATGCACGGCGCCGAGGCCGACGAGCTCATCGACTACGGCGCCGAGTTCGGCACCGTGACGGGCCGCCGGCGCCGCGTCGGCTGGTTCGACGTCCCCATGCTGCGCCAGGCGATCCGCCTCAACTCGCTCACCGAGGTCGGCCTCACCAAGCTCGACAAGCTCGATCGCTTCGACACGCTCAAGGTGTGCGTCGGCTACGAGTACCAGGGCCGGCGCCACGACTATCCGCCCTACCACCAGTCCGAGCTCCACCACGTGAAGCCGATCTACGAGGAGCTCCCCGGGTGGAGCACCGACCTGAGCGATGCGAACGAGCCGCATCACCTGCCCGCCGCCGCGCGCGACTACGTGGAGTTCATCTCGCGTGAGGCGCGGATCCCGATCCACCTCGTCGGCGTCGGCCCCGGGCGCGAGCAGTTCGTGCACATGCCCGCCGCCGTCTGAGTGCCGCGCCGATGAAGGTGTGCATCGTCGGCAACGGCGGCCGCGAGCTGACCCTGCGCTACGTGCTGGCGCGCACGGCCGAGGTCGTCGACGACGTCCGGGAGGCGGACCTCGTGGTGATCGGGCCCGAGGCCCCACTGTCGGCCGGCCTGGCCGACGATCTCCGTGCCGACGGCAAGGTCGTGTTCGGCCCGGGTCAGGACGGTGCCCGTCTCGAGAGCTCGAAGGCCTGGATGAAGGAGGTGCTGTCGAGCGCGGGGATCCCCACGGCGCGCCACCACTCCTTCGCGCCCGGCGAGGCGGACGAGGCCGTCGCGTTCCTCGCCGACCTCCCGGGCGGGTACGTGGTCAAGACCGACTACCTCATGGGCGGCAAGGGCGTGCTCGTGACCCGCGACCTCGCCGAGGCGATCGGCGACGTGCGCGCCAAGCTGCAGCACGGATCGGTCGTGATCGAAGAGGAGATGACCGGGCCCGAGCTCTCGCTGCTGTGCGTGTGCGACGGCCGCCGGTCGGTGCCGCTGTCGCCGGCCCGTGACTACAAGCGGGTGGGGAGCGGCGACGCCGGCCCCATGACCGGCGGGATGGGGGCCTACTCGCCGGTGGCCGGCGTCGACGTCGACGCGATCAACGCGTCGATCGTTCAGCCGACCCTCGACGCGCTCCGCGAACGCGGCGTCGACTACCGGGGTTGCCTCTACGCCGGGCTGATGCTCACGCCCGAGGGACCCAAGGTCGTCGAGTACAACGTCCGCTTCGGCGACCCCGAAGCCCAGGTCGTGCTGCCGCGATTCGACGGCGACCTGGCCGCGTTCCTCTACGAGGCCGCGACGGGCGAGGTGGCGACGGCGCCGGCCTTCGCCGACGACGCGTACGTGTGCCTCGCCCTGGCCGCCGAGGGGTACCCGGGCGAGGTGCGGAAGGGCGACCCGATCTCGGGCATCGCCGACGCCGAGGCGATCGACGGCGTGCGGGTGCTCCGCGTCGCCGTGACGCCTGACGATCGCACCGACGGCGGCCGCGTGCTCAACGTGGTCGCTCGGGGCGCCACGGTCGCCGCCGCCCGCGCGACCGCCTACGCCGCCGCCGCCCGCATCCGCTGGCCCGGCATGCACTACCGAACCGACATCGCGCAAGGAGCCTGACCAACCCATGTCCAAGAAGGTCGCCGTGCTGATGGGCTCGGCCAACGACGCCGAGAAGATGCAGCCGGCCCGCGACATGCTCGAGCGCTTCGGCGTCGAGCACGAGGTGTGGGCCATGTCGGCCCACCGCAACGCCGAGACCGTGCGCGAGTTCGTCACCTCGGCTCGCGGCAACGGGTTCGGGGTGATCATCGCGGCCGCCGGCATGGCCGCCCACCTCGCCGGCGTGTGCGCCGCCCACACGACCCTTCCGATCATCGGCGTGCCGGTCGCCGGCGGCGCGCTCAACGGCGTCGATGCGCTCTACTCGACCGTGCAGATGCCGCCCGGGATGCCGGTCGCGACCGTCGCCATCAACGGCGCCGCCAACGCCGGCCTGCTCGCCGTCGAGATCCTTGCCGTCACCGACGACGGGCTGGCTGCGAAACTCGAGGAGTACCGCGCCACATGGAAGCCCCAGCAGTTGTGAGGCCCGAGCCCACCACCCGCCCGTGAACCCTCCGCCCACCGCCCGCCCGTGATCCCCGACGTCCTCGCCCAGCGCTACGCCAGCGACCAGATGGTCGACCTGTGGTCGGCCGAGCACAAGGTCGTGCTCGAGCGCCGGCTCTGGATCGCCGTGCTGAAGGCGCAGCGCGACCTGGGCGTCGACGTGCCCGACGGTGTGATCGAGGCGTACGAGGCGGTGGTCGACAAGGTCGACCTCGCGAGCATCGACGCCCGAGAGCGGGTCACCCGCCATGACGTGAAGGCCCGGATCGAGGAGTTCTGCGCGCTCGCCGGCTACGAGCACATCCACAAGGGGATGACCTCGCGCGACCTGACCGAGAACGTCGAGCAGCTGCAGGTCCGCTCCGCGCTCGCGCTCATCCGAGATCGCATGATCGCCGCCCTCGCCCGCCTGGCGACGCGAGCCGCGGAGAACGAGTCGCGGGTGATCACCGGTCGCACCCACAACGTGCCCGCCCAGGCCACCACCCTCGGCAAGCGCTTCGCCAACGCCGGCGAGGAGCTGCTGCAGGCATACGCACGTGTCGACGAGCTGCTGGCGCGCTATCCGCTGCGCGGCATCAAGGGTCCGGTCGGCACCCAGCAGGACCAGCTCGATCTGCTCGACGGCGACCTCGACAAGCTCGATGAGCTCGAGCGACGTGTCGCCCGCCACCTCGGCTTCCGCGACACGCTCACCAACGTCGGCCAGGTGTACCCGCGGTCGCTCGACTTCGACGTCGTCGCCGCGCTCGTGCAGGCGGCATCCGCGCCCGGCAACCTGGCCAAGTCGATCCGGCTGATGGCGGGCCACGACCTCGTGACCGAGGGGTTCAAGGAGGGCCAGGTCGGCTCGTCGGCCATGCCCCACAAGATGAACACGCGGTCGACCGAGCGCATCAACGGGCTCGTCCACGTGCTCTCGGGCTACCTCGCCATGGTGAGCGGGCTCGTCGGCGACCAGTGGAACGAGGGCGACGTGTCGTGCTCGGTCGTCCGGCGGGTCGCGCTGCCCGACGCCTTCCTCGCCGCGGACGGCCTGTTCGAGACGTTCCTCACCGTCCTCGAGGAGTTCGGCGCCTTTCCCGCCGTCGTGTCGCGCGAGCTCGATCGCTATCTGCCGTTCCTCGCCACCACGAAGCTCCTTCTCGGGCTCGTCAAGGCCGGTCTCGGCCGAGAGCAGGCGCACGAGATCGTGAAGGACCACGCCGTCGCCGCCGCCCTCGCCATCCGGCGGGGCGCCCCCGCCAACGACCTCCTCGACCGCCTCGCGTCCGACGGGCGGGTGCCGCTCTCCCGCGAGCAGCTCGCCGGTCTCCTCGGCAGCCCGCTGTCGTTCATCGGCGCGGCACGCCGGCAGGTCGAGGGGTTCGTCGCCCAGGTCGCCGTGCTCGTGGAGCTGCACGGCGACGCCGCCCGCTACACCCCCGGAGCCATCCTGTGACGCTCACGCACATCTACTCGGGCAAGGTCCGAGACATCTACGACGCCGGCGACGGCACGCTGCTGTTCGTGGCCTCCGACCGCATGTCGGCCTTCGACGTCGTGATGGCCGAGCCCATCCCCGACAAGGGGCGGGTCCTCACGGCCATGACCGCGTTCTGGCTCGAGTCGCTCGCCGACGTGGCGCCCAACCACCTCGTCGCCGTCGATCCCGCCGACTTCCCGCCGGAGGTCGCCGCCATCCCCGACGTGGCCGGGCGGGGGATGGTCGTCCGCAAGGCCGAGATGCTGCCGATCGAGTGCATCGTGCGCGGCTACCTGTCGGGCTCGGCGCTCAAGGAGTACCGGGCGTCGGGCACGATGCACGGCACGAAGCTCCCCGAGGGGCTGCAGGAGGCCGACCAGCTGCCGGAGCCGGTGTTCACGCCCTCGACGAAGGCCGACACCGGCCACGACGAGAACATCTCCTTCGAGACGGCGTGCGAGATCGTCGGCGACGACGTCGCCAAGAAGGCCCGGGAGATCTCGATCGCGGCCTACGAGCGGGGCGCCGCGCTGGCTCGCGAGCGCGGGATCATCATCGCCGACACCAAGTTCGAGCTGGGCTGGATCGACGGTCAGCTCTGCCTGTGCGACGAAGTGCTCACCCCCGACTCGTCGCGGTTCTGGGAAGCCGCCGAGTGGAAGCCGGGGTCGACACCGCCGTCGTTCGACAAGCAGCCGCTTCGCGACTGGCTCGAGGGCACCGGATGGAACAAGACGCCGCCGCCCCCCTCGCTGCCCGCCGACGTCGTCGACACCACGCGCGAGCGGTACGTCCGGGCCTACGACCGCATCACCGGCCGGCGGTTCGCCGACTGGTACGGGGTCGAGGCGTGACCTTCGACGTGCTCGTCGAGGTGCGGCTGCGCCCGGGCATCGCCGACCCGCAGGGATCGACGATCGAGCGGGCGCTCCCCGTGCTGGGGTTCGACGGCATCACGGGCGTGCACGTGGGCAAGGCGATCCGGTTCTGCATCGACGCCACCGACGAGGCGTCGGCCCGTTCCGAGGTCGACGACCTGTGCGCCCGGTTCCTGACGAACCCGGTGATCGAGGACGCGGTCGTCACGCTCTTCGAAGGCGACGCCACCGACGACCGGTCCCCGGGCACCATTCCCGGCACCACGGTGGGTGGAGGCGCCACGACGGCGGCGGGCATCGGGGGCGAGGCCTGATGGCCGCACGCATCGGCGTCGTCGTGTTCCCGGGCTCGAACTGCGAGCACGACGCCGTGGAGGCGGTTCACGCGCTCGGTGGCGAGGCGGACCTCCTGTGGCACGGCGACACCTCGATCACCGGCTTCGACGGCGTGGTGCTGCCGGGTGGGTTCGCGCACGGCGACTACCTGCGTCCCGGTGCCATCGCCCGCTTCTCGCCGGTGATGCGTGCGGTGGTGAGGTTCGCCGCCGATGGCGGACCGGTGCTCGGGATCTGCAACGGCTTCCAGGTGCTCACCGAGGCGGGGCTTCTGCCCGGGGCGCTCCAGAAGAACGCCGGCCTCAAGTTCCTGTGCACCACCGTCGAGCTCGAGGTCGTGTCGACCGCGTCGGTGCTCACCGGCGCCGCCTCGGTGGGGCAGCGCCTGCGCGTGCCGATCAACCACTTCGAGGGCAACTACACCTGCGACGAGCACACGCTCGCGACGTTGCGGGGCGACGACCGGATCGTGCTCCGCTACGTCGACAACCCGAACGGATCGGTCGACGACATCGCCGGCATCTGCAACGAGGGTCGCAACGTCGTCGGCCTGATGCCCCATCCCGAGCGCGCCTGTGACCCGTTGCTGGGCTCCGACGACGGCGCGGTCCTCCTGCGCGGCTTCCTCGCCGCGACCGGGGCGACGGTCGCCGCGGCGTCAACCGCCGCCGGCTCCGCCCTCTGACGCGCTGGGCCCGGGCCGCTACGCGCTGCGGGCGATGCCGGCCTTCTTCAGCACGGCCGCATCGACGCCGGCCTCGCGCCACGCCGCGTAGCTGATGCCCTTGCGGCTCCCGTAGTCGCGGGCTGCCTTCACGAAGTCGGCCTCGAGCGCGGACAGGTCGACCGTCTCGCTCTTCTGGCTGAGCTCGGTCTCGAGGTCCATCCGCTGCTGGATGAGCTGCACCCGGGTGAGCGCGTCGGCGCTCGGCAGCTTTTCCGCGATCGCGACGAGCTGCTTCTTGATGGAATCCGGCGTGCGCTTTCGTCCCCGCTTCGGCTTGTGTGCTTCGAGTGCTTCGAGATATCGACGGACAGCCCGGCCCTGCTCACGGCCTAATGCGAGGGCTTCCTTGTGCGCGTCCGACATGCCTCTGCTGGAACGCTTCTTTGTCGCCGGCATGGTTCAACTATTGCACCTAAATGGGCCGGCGTACAACGATCGGATTTTCGCCTCGGGTAGGTTCGGTGCATGGCCGGCAACGACGAGCCGCTCCACCGCGCACTCGGGCTGACCGACGAGGAAGCCGCCCGGATCGCCGAGATCCTCGAGCGGGAACCGACCCATCTCGAGCTCGCGATGTACTCGGTCATGTGGAGCGAGCACTGCTCCTACAAGTCGTCGAAGATCCATCTGCGCCGGCTGCCGACCGAGGGCCCGCTGGTGCTCGTCGGGCCCGGCGAGGGCGCCGGGGTGATCGACGCCGGCGACGGCATCGCCGTGGCCATGCGCATCGAGAGCCACAACCACCCCTCGGCCATCGAGCCCTACCAGGGCGCGGCCACGGGTGTCGGGGGCATCCTCCGCGACGTCTTCACCATGGGGGCGCGGCCCATCGCGGTCATGGACCCCCTCCGGTTCGGCACGCTCGACGACCCGCAGACGCGCTGGATCTTCGAAGGCGTCGTGTCGGGCATCTCCGGCTATGGCAACTCGGTGGGCGTCCCGACCGTCGGCGGCGAGACCGTGTTCGACGACACCTACGCCGACAACCCGCTCGTCAACGTGTTCTGCCTGGGTGTCATGCCGGTCGAGCGGCTCGTCCTCGCTCGGGCCACCGGCGTCGGCAACCTCGCCGTCCTGATCGGCTCGTCCACCGGGCGGGACGGCATCGGCGGCGCGAGCGTCCTCGCATCGGCCGGCTTCACCGAGGGCGAGGAGGCGAAGCGGCCGAGCGTGCAGGTGGGCGATCCCTTCGAGGAGAAGCGCCTCATCGAGGCCTGCCTCGAGCTGCTCGACCGCAACCTGGTGATCGGCGTCCAGGACCTGGGCGCGGCGGGCGTCACGGGTGCGACCTCGGAGACCACGTCGAAGGGTGGCGCCGGCATGGACGTCGACGTCCGGGCGATCCACCTCCGCGAGCCCGGCATGGAGCCGTGGGAGATCATGATCAGCGAGAGCCAGGAGCGGATGCTCGCGATCATCCCGCCCGATCACCTCGACGAGGTGCGCGCCGTGTGCGATCGGTGGGAGGTGCGGGCGTCGGTCATCGGCACGGTCACCGACACCGGACGGCTGCGCGTGCTCGACGGTCCCGGCGGCGCGGTGCTCGCCGACGTCCCCGCGGCGTCGCTCGACGAGGAGACGCCCGTCTACGAGCGCCCGCTCGCCCGCCCGGGCTGGCTCGACGAGCTCGGGTCACGCGACCCCGATGCCCTCGATGTCCCCGACGACTGCGGGGCCGACCTCTTGCGGCTCCTCGTCGACCCCGCCTGGGTGTATCGCCAGTACGACCACCAGCTGTTCCTCAACACCGTCGAGGCCCCGGGCGGCGACGCCGCGGTGCTGCGGCTGAAGGCGCCCGGCGTGCCTTCGTCGTCGCGCGGTCTCGCCGTGTCGACCGACGGCAACGCGAGGTGGTGCGCGCTCGATCCGCGCGCCGGCACGGAGATGGTCGTGGCCGAATCGGCGCTCAACGTCGCGGTCACGGGCGCGCACCCGGTCGCGGTCGTCAACTGCCTCAACTTCGGCAACCCGGAGCATCCCGAGGTGATGTGGCAGTTCTCGGAGTCGATCGACGGGATGGGGGAGGCCTGCCGCGTGCTCGACCTCCCCGTCATCGGCGGGAACGTGTCGTTCTACAACGAGACGCGAGGCCGCGACATCGACCCCACGCCGGTCGTGGCCGTGCTCGGGCTCATCGACTCGCTGCAGCGGCCACCGCCGGGCGCCCGACTCGTCGCCGGCGGCGCGCTGCTCCTGCTGGGCCCGTCGGACCCGGCACCGACGCTGGCAGGGTCACGGTGGGCAGCCGACGCGCGCGGCTTCCGGGGCGGGCAGCTGCCCACCCTCGATCTCGTCGCCCACCAGGACGTCATCACGCTCGTGCAGGAGCTGGTGCGTGACGGCGTGGTCGAGGGCATCCACGACGTGTCCGACGGCGGGCTCGGGGTCGCGCTCGCCGAGATGGCGGTCCGCGGCCGCACGGGGTTCTCCGTCACGAGCGAGGCCGTCGGGTCGCACCGCGCCCTGTTCTCCGAAGCACCGTCCCGGGTGGTGGTGTGCGTCGCCCCCGACCGCGTCGACGACGTCCGCCGCCGGGCGGCCGCGTCGGGCTCCGGAGTGGCGGTCACCGACCTGGGTCGCGCCGGTGGAGATCGTCTCGTCGTCGGCGGGCTCGTCGACGTGTCGCTCGCCGACGCCGTCGCCGCGTCCGAGGGCGCGATACCGAACGCGCTGCGGCCCGCCACCCACCACACCTGACGACGGTCTCGCTCCGGGCGTGTGGCCCTGCGGGCGCGTGGCTCCTGCGCTCGACGGCTGTCAGGCCGCGATGCGATCCCGAAGGCGATCGAGCAGGTCGTCGGGTACGGCGAGGTCGCCGGTGCCGGCGCCGACCGACAGGCCGGGCTTGTAGGTGCCGTGGTGGTCGGACCCGCCGGTGACCGCCAGGCCGGCCCGCCGGGCCATCGCCACCAGCGCGGCTCGCGTCTCGGGGGAGTAGCGCGCGTAGATGGCCTCGAGGCCGCCGAGACCGAGGCGGGCGAGCTCGTGCACGCGCGACTCGAGCGTCGCCGACGACACGTCGAGCGTCAGCGGATGGGCGAGCACCGGCACCCCGCCCGACGCGCGAGCGAGCGACAGCGCGTCGACCGGCGTGAGGCGTTCCTTCTCGACGTAGCCGGGGCGGCCCTTGGCGAGCCACCGGTCGAACGCGTCCTGGATGCTCTCGGCCCGCCCCGCCCGCACGAGGAGCGCGGCGGCATGGGGTCGGCCGGCGCCGATGCCGCCCGCCTCGGCCTGGAGGTCGTCGTACGACAGGTCCAGCCGCTCGCACATGATCACGTTGCGCCGGTCACGCACACGCTGCAGCCGGACCAGCTCGTCCTGGAGCGGCCCCTCGCCCGGCTCGACGAAGTACACGAGGACGTGCATGGTGCCGTGGTCGATCTCGCACGACAGCTCGCAGCCCGGAACCAGCTCCACCCCGGTGGCGGCGGCCGCGGTGCGGGCGGCGTCGATGCCGTCGAGACGGTCGTGATCGGTGAGCGCCACCGCCGTGCAGCCGGCCGCGGCCGCGAGGCCCGGGATGGCCTCGGGGGCGTCGGAGCCGTCCGACACCGTCGAGTGGGTGTGCAGGTCGATCACCGGCGCACGGTACCCTTGGCGCGTGCCGGGCGGTTCCCATCGGACGTCCCGCGCGCCGCAACCGAGCGAGCCGCGCGAGACCTCTGACTCCGACGACAAGCCGAAGGAAGCGTGCGGCGTCTTCGGCATCTACGCCCCCGGCCTCCCTGTCGCGCACCTGACCTTCGACGGCCTCTACGCCCTGCAGCACCGGGGCCAGGAGTCGGCCGGCATGGCGGTCTCCGACGGCGACATGATCACCGTCGACAAGGACATGGGCCTCGTCACCAACGTCTTCAACGACTACAAGCTCGCGGCCCTCCACGGCTACCTCGCCATCGGCCACACCCGGTACTCCACCACGGGCAGCAGCACCTACCGCAACGCCCAGCCGGTGCACCGCTCCGCCGGCGGCGCCGAGAACCCGGCCACCTTCGCGCTCGGCCACAACGGCAACCTCAGCAACACCGAGGCCCTCGCCGGCGGCGTCGGGATGCTGCCGGGGATGATCGCGAGCGACAGCGAGCTGATCGCCGAGATGGTCGCCCGCGCCTATCCCCCGTCGGGGCGGAGCGACGGTCGCGACCTCGAGGCCGCGCTGCTGCAGGTGCTCCCCACGCTCGAGGGCGCGTTCTCCCTCGTCGTCATGGACGAGGGTCACCTCGTCGGCGTGCGCGACCCCAACGGGTTCCGCCCGCTCTGCCTGGGCAAGCTCGATCCGCACGGATGGGTCCTCGCGTCCGAGACGCCGGCCCTCGATGTCGTCGGCGCCCACTTCGTCCGCGAGGTCGAGCCCGGAGAGATGATCGTCATCGACGCCTCCGGCGTCCGTGCCCTCCACCCCTTCGCGGCCGACCGGATCGACCCCAAGCTGTGCTTGTTCGAGTTCGTCTACTTCGCGCGGCCCGACAGCGTGCTGTACGGCAAGGAGGTGCACGGCGTCCGGCACCGGATGGGCGAGCTGCTCGCGGATCAGGCGCCCGTCGACGCCGATCTCGTGATCGGGGTGCCGGAGTCGGGCATCGCCGCCGCCGAGGGGTTCGCCCGGCGCAGCGGCGTGCCCTACGGCCACGGGCTCATCAAGAACCGCTACATCGGCCGCACGTTCATCGCGCCCGACCAGCGCGCCCGCGACGCCGGCGTGCGCCGCAAGCTCAACCCGCTGCGCCAGACCATCGCCGGCAAGCGGCTCATCGTCGTCGACGA
>DATAKR010000021.1:0-8856 GCA_036261495.1 Acidimicrobiales bacterium
CCGGCGTCGATTCAGTTGTCAAGGTGCGGTTCCGGCCGGAGCGCGTTGCTCTGGTTCTCGCGCGGTCAGCGTGCTGGCGGGTCGTGGGTGTCGGGCGGGAGGAGGCGCACTTTGCCGGGAAGGCGACTGGTCGTGATGCGCCAGCCGCCGTAGGTCTTGAGGTCGTGGTGGTGGGCGCACAAGCCGCCCAGCTCCGGAAGGAACGTGTGCCCGCTGGCGGCCCAGTCGACGTGGTGATCCCACTCCCGCACGGGACGCGGGCAGGTCTCTTCGCGGCAGGTGGGGTCGCGCCACTGCAGAGCGGTGAGCTGGGCGGCATTCGGGCGCCGGCCGAGGTGGGCGACGGCCGATACGTCGATGCCGCGGGTGACGACGGCGGCGACGAACACGTCGCCACTGGCGATCAGGCGCGCCACGATCTCGACCGGGACGGGGCCCACTCCGGCGATCTCGCACGTCTCGCCGGCGAGGGTGTGCCCGCGAAGGAGGGCGGAGTGGTCGACACGAACGATCACCTTCGCCGGCGCGCGCGGCGCGACCGCTGCACGCGCTGCGGGGGCCGGTGCGCCCGGAACGTCGGGAGGTGCGGCGGCGTCCCCGCCGCGCGCGAAGGCGGTGCGGGCCATCTCGAGGAGGGCGTCGGCGGCGTAGGCGTCGCTCGGTTCGCGGCGCCCGTCACGGCGGGCGGCGTCGAACTGGTGCTGGAGGAACGGTGCGAGGAGCGCCTTCAGCTCGGCCTGGACCTCCGGGGTGACCCGCCACGACCCGGTGCCCGCGCCGTCGAGCCCACGGCCGAAGCGCAGCGCCCGCGTCTCGTGCAGCCGGCGATGCCGCGCCGCTTCGTCGTCAGGTGTGGCGGCTGCCGACACGACGCGGTCGCGTTCGGCGCGCAGCCCCGCCAGTGAGGCGCTGCCAGCGCGGGCAAGCATGTCGCGCTCCGACCGTGGGTCGGCGGCCGCGGCTTCCGCGACGGCAGCCGCCTGCTCGGCCGACAGCCGCCCCTGGCGGACCGCCTCGCTCGTCGCGTCCAACCCGGCGAGCCGTCCGGACG
The DNA here is from genome assembly GCA_036261495.1 of Acidimicrobiales bacterium. Classification (GTDB taxonomy): domain Bacteria; phylum Actinomycetota; class Acidimicrobiia; order Acidimicrobiales; family CADCTF01; genus DATAKR01. The sequence continues at coordinate 1,052 of DATAKR010000021.1, forward strand.
TCTCGAGGAGGTCGCGAGCCGCGCTCACGCTGATGCCCGCCCGGAGCGAGAGATCGCTCGCCGGCGAGTGCCGCCCGCGCGACCTCCACTCACCCGCCTCCGACGCACGGGCCGCCAGCACCGCGAGCGCCGCGTCGGCGAGCTTGCGCACTGCCACGAAGCGATCCTCCAGCCGCGCCGCGTCGGCGGGAGCCAGCACTGCAGGATCGAGGGCGCGTACCTGGCGGCGGAGCGCCTCCTCGACTTCGATCACATCGATCGCTCGAACCGTCTCGACCTCTCCGGCCAGGATCCCCAGCACGAGTCCAACTCTAAAGAGGGGGTGTGACAACAACGAACGCATGTTCTCTCTCGCATTGTGTTGACCGCGGCTGCCGTAGCGGAGAGCACACGGGAGCGCTGGAGATCGATCGGAGCGAGACGCCCATACAACGAAAGTATGTCGACATACAATGGCGTCATGAGCGAGACCTCCCACGTCATGACCGTGTCACGGAACGGCCAGGTCTCCATCCCGGCCGAGACGCGCGCCCGGTGGAACACCCGCAAGGTGCTCGTGGTCGATCTCGGCGACCGCGTCGTCATGCGACCCGTCGGACCTGAACCGGTGCGTGAGCTGCAGGGCAAGTACGCGAAGCGAGGGCCGTCAACGGATCGCGCTCGACAGGAATCGCGGCGCGTCGAGGAGAGGCGGTCGGGCAGCCGTTGACGATCCTCGACGCCCATGCCGTGCTGGCGTTCCTCAAGAACGAACCCGCCGCCGACGAGGTCGAACAGCTGCTCCTCACCGGTGGGGTGCTGACGGCGGTCGGCGTCGTCGAGGTGATCGATCACCTCGTTCGGATCGCGGGCGGCGACGAGGAGGAAGCCAGCCTCGACCTCGCCCAGCTGGGGCTCGACGACGCCGTCGTGCTCGACAGCGTCGTGGCATCGGCGGCCGGCCGCTTACGGGCCCGCCACTACCACCGGACACGCTGTCCCATCAGCCTTGCGGACTGCGTCGCGGCCGAGGTCGCCCGTTCCACCGGGCGATCACTCGCAACTTCCGATCCGGCGCTTCTCGACGTCTGTCACCACGAGCAGATCCCGCTGACCGTCCTTCCGCGAACCGATGGATCGCGATGGTCACCACCCCGGCCGGTTTGATGTTGTCGCCGCTGTGCCGCTCGGTGGTGGTCTCCTCAACCGGCGGGGGTGCGGCTGCCGGATCACCTCGCCGCCGAGGCCGAGGCTGTCGCCAGAGCCGAAAGGCATCAGCCTCAACGAGACCATCAAAGAGGCCGTCGCCGCCGTCGAGCGTCGACGCAACGTCCCTCGCTGTCGAACGCCGGCGCTGTGCCACCATGCGGCCGGTGCCAGGCGCAGTGGAGGTCCGACGCTTGCCGGCTGCCGAGCTTGCACGGGTCGCGGAGATCGACCGGACAGAACGCATCGACATGCTCTATGTCCAAGACGGCGAGCTCCTCGTCGAGAGGCATGGCCGTTGGGACTCTCCGGCGTGGGACCACGAAGGAGACGGGGAACACTCCATCGCGGCCAAGGTCCGGGAACTGCACGCATACATCGACCTTGGCGGCGTCGCCGTTGGAGCACTGGTCGAAGGTCGTCTGGTCGGCATCGGTGTCGTCGTGTCCAACCTGCGACCCGGGATCGCACAGCTCGCGTTCCTCCACGTCACCGCCGCTCGTCGTGCGACCGGCATCGGCAGCCTGCTGTGCGATGAGTTGGAGCGCATCGCGCGAGCCGACGGCGCCACCGAGATGGTCGTCTCTGCGACGCCGTCTGAGAACACGGTGCGCTTCTACCTCGGCCGAGGCTTCGAGCCGACCGCGACCCCGCTGGCCGAGCTGTTCGAGGCCGAGCCTGAAGACGTCCACATGAGGAAGTCGATCTGAGCTCCGTTGGTGCGGGCTGATGCCCGTCACGCCTCCGCGCCCTCGGCCGCGCCGTCATGGTGCTGCCACGGCCAGCGCGACGTCAGCTCGACCTCGAGCGTGAAGGAGAGGAACGTGCGCACGACCACGATCACGGCGAGGACACCGACCGACGTGAACGTCGGCGCGATGGCCACGGTCCGGATGATGTCGCCGGCGACGAGCAGCTCGAGGCCGAGCAGGATCGACCGGCCGACGTTCCGCCGCAGCTCGCGGTAGCCGTCGATCGGTGGCTGCGACGGGCGGAGCATGCGGAAGCCGAACAGACCGAGCGCGATCACGACGCCGACGATCGTGATGACGACGCCGAGGCCGTCCGCGAGCTTGCCGATGGCCTCGACCACCGTCTTGAAGTCCATACGTCGGGTGTTACCCGCCACGGCAGCGCCGTCACGACCGTGACGCGTTCGCGGCGCCGGCAGCGCGGGACGAGGCCGTCCGGTTACGGTGCCGCGGCATGGGGATCGTCGACGACCTGCTCGAACATCCGGGGCTGTACCTCGGGACCGACCGCGCCACGCGGGAAGAAGCCGTCGCGGTGGCGAAGATCGTCGTGACACCGCTGCCCGGAGGCGCCGGCGTCGCCCTCGACTACGAGACGTTCAACCCCGCCGACGCGGATCGACTCCGCGGGCACCACGAGCACGCGGTTCTCGCCCGCCGTCACGGCGGCGGCGCCATCCTCGTGAGCGCGCACAACCACGCCGATTCGGTGGCGGTCCTGCACGAGACCGACGCGGGCGTCTTCGAGGTCGGGAGCGAGGGATCGCCGTTCCCGATGAAGATCACCATCGAGATGCCGGAGCCGGGGCTGCTGGTCCACTCCTGGTGGTACGGGCGCCCGGGCGAGTCGCCCGACGAGCGCGACCGCGCCGAGGTGCGGCTCCAGCCGGCCTGAGGTCGCGGGACGGCGGCGGGCGAGTGGCGCGACCCCAGCGTCAGCGCCGGCTCATCACGTCGACGATGGCCGCGACGCCCGGATCGCGCTCGAGCTCCTCGAGCGTGCGGGGCAGCGCCAGCGACCAGTTCGTGCCGCCGACCGTGCCCGGGTAGTTGGGGCGCTCCTCGACGCCGAGCGCATCCTCGAGGGTGGCCGTGACGATCATCGAGGGAGCCTCGGCGAGCCGCTCGTGCAGGCGGACGATCACGTCGTCGGGCGACGAGTCGTCGGCGACGCCGGCGAGGTCGCGCAGCTTGTCGTGCAGCCCCGCGGTGGCCTCCTCGTTGGGCTGCATCCCCCGGTCGCGCTGGGCCTCGAGGTCGGCGCCGGTCCAGAGCCCCGCGATCGTCGGCAGGTCATGGGTGGTGATGGCGGCGAGCGACTGGCGGGGGAAGTGGCGCGGCGGCGACGGCTCGAACCACGCCAGCCGGTACGACATGACGCCGCGGCGGGCGAGCTCCTCGCGCACCTCCGGTTCGACCGTCCCGAGGTCCTCGCCGACCACGTAGGCGCCGGCGCGGACGCTCTCGAGGGCGAGGATGTCGAGGAGGTCGCCGGCCGGGTAGCGGACGTACACCCCGTCGCGCCCCGTCGATCCCTGCGGGATCCAGTAGAGGCGGAACAGGCCCATCACGTGGTCGAAGCGCAGACCGCCGGCGTGGCGGAGCCCGGCACGCACCGTCTGGATGAACGGCTCGTAGCCGGCGTTCCTCAGCTTCCACGGGTCGAACGGCGGCAGGCCCCAGTCCTGGCCGTTGCGGTTGAAGTCGTCGGGCGGTGCCCCGACCGACATGTCGAGCGCGAGCACGTCCTGCCACATCCATGCGTCCGCGCCGCCTCGATCGACGCCGATGGCGAGGTCCTGCATGAGCCCGATGGCGCCGCCGGCGGCGTCGAGCTGCCGGTCGAGCTGCCACTGCATCCACGCGTGGAAGCGCACCCGCCGGGCGTGCCCCTGCACGAACTCGCGCACCGCGAAGGTGCCCGGGCGACGCAGGTCGGGGGGCCACTCCATCCAGCTCGGCCCGTGCACCTCCGCGATGGCGCAGTACTCGGCGAACCGCCGCAACGTGTCGTCGCTCGCGTCGAGGAAGCGGTCGAGTCCGTCGTCGTCGCGCGCCGTCTCGTAGATCGCCTCCAGCGCCTCGAGCTTGAGGCGGAACACCTCGTCGCGATCGATGCGCCGGTCGTCGTCGAGGGCGCGCCCCGCGGTGGCCAGGCGGACGAGGTCGACGCCGGCCGTCGCCGCACCCGGGACCTCCTCGACGCGGAGGTAGAGCGGGCTCCGGAAGCACCGGCTGCTCGGCGTGTACGGACTCGGCTGGAGCGGCGGGACCGGCGTCGACGCGTGCAGCGGGTTGAGCAGCACGACCCCGGCGCCGCGGGCCCGCGACCATTCGCCGAAGGCGCGGAGGTCGCCGAGATCGCCGATTCCCCACGACTCCATCGAGCGCAGTGCGTACAGCTGGACGGCCCAGCCCCAGATCCGCAGGTCGTCGGGAAGGTGGCACCGCCCCGGCGTGACGATCACACGGAGGCTGCGCCCGTCGTCGCTGTAGAGCGTGTGGTAGCCGAGCGGGAGGTGCTCGACGCTGCCACCCACGCGGGCCTCGCCGCCGTCGTCGGTGTGGAGGTCCCACGCGCCGGCGAGGTGCAGCGTCTCGCCCTCGCGGAGGATCTGCAGCGCCGGCCCCGGCGGCGGGTCGACGGTCTCCGCACCCATCGATCGCAGGATCGCCTGGACGCTCGCCTCCCCCGCGTCGTGCCACGCGCCGAGCACGTCGTGATAGCCGGGGACGATCCCCCAGGAGCTCGCATCGGTCACGGGCGGCGACCGTACCCGCGCGCCGGCGCGCCCATCCCGGCACGGCATGAACTGCGCGACCCCGGCGCGCGACCCCCTACGGTGAGGCGCCGATGCCCGACGCCGTCGTGATCGGATCCGGTCCCAACGGGCTGGTGGCCGCGAACCTGCTCGTCGACCACGGATGGTCGGTGGTCGTGCTCGAGGCGGTCGACGAGCCGGGCGGGGCGGTGAAGTCGAAGGAGCTGGTCGAGCCGGGCTTCGTCAACGACGAGTTCAGCGCGTTCTACCCCCTCGCCGCCGCCTCGAAGGTGATCGGGGGGCTGCACCTCGAAGACCATGGGCTGCGGTGGAGACGGGCCCCGCTCGTGCTCGCCCACCCGTCCTCCGACGGCTCGTGCCCCTACCTCTCGACCGACATCGAGGAGACGGCGGGTGCGCTCGAGGCGTGCGCGCCCGGCGACGGCGAGGCCTGGCGGACGCTCTACCAGCGGTACGAGCGGGTGCGCGAGGGCCTGCTCGGGGCGCTCCTCACGCCGTTCCCGGCGATCCCCGCGCTGGCCCGCCTGGTGGGAGCGCTCCGCCCGTCGGAGCTGCTGCGGTTCGCGCGGTTCGGGGTGCTGTCGATGCGGAGGCTCGGCGAGGAGAGCTTCTCCGGCGAGGCGTCCACGCGACTCCTCGCCGGCAACGGCCTCCACGCCGACTTCTCGCCCGATCACTCGCTCGGCGGGTTCTTCGCGTGGCTGCTCACGTCACTCGGCCAGGACGTGGGGTACCCGGTGCCCGAGGGCGGCGCCGGCAACCTGGCCCGCGCCATGGTGCGCCGGCTCGAGTCGAGAGGGGCCGAGATCCGCTGCTCCACACCGGTCACCCGGGTGGTGATCCGCGACGGACGTGCGGTCGCGGTCGTGACCGCGGACGGCACCGAGATCGGGGCGTCGCGCGCGGTGGTCGCCGACGTGCCGGCGCCGGCGCTGTTCCTCGACCTGGTCGGCGCGGAGCACCTCTCCCCCGCGCTCGTCGCCGACGTGAGGCGCTTCGACTGGGACTGGGCCACGGTGAAGGTCGACTGGACGCTCGACGCGCCGATCCCGTGGGAGGCCGAACCGGCTCGCCGCGCCGGCACCGTGCACGTGATCGACAGCCTCGACCGAATGACGATCGCGACCGCGCAGCTCGCGGCGAAGCGCGTGCCCGACCGGCCCTTCCTCATCGTCGGCCAGCAGAGCATGACCGACCCCACCCGCCAGCCGGCGGGCAAGGAGACGGCGTGGGCCTACACCCACGTCCCCCGCCACATCGTGGAGGACGCCGGCGGTCAGGGCATCGGCGACGCGTGGAGCGAGCGCGACACGGAGCTGATGGCCGACCGGATGGAGGCCGAGATCGAGCGCCTGGCGCCCGGGTTCCGTGGCCTCGTCCGCGGCCGGCACGTCTTCACGCCGGTCTCGTTGGAGCAGGCGAACCCGTCGCTCGTCCGGGGCGCCATCAACGGCGGCACCGCGCAGCTGCACCAGCAGCTCGTGTTCCGTCCGGTGCCGGGCCTCGCTCGCGCCGAGACGCCGATCCGCGGGCTCTACCTGGGCTCGTCGTCGGCGCATCCCGGCGGCGGTGTGCACGGGGCCTGCGGGTCGAACGCGGCACGAGCCGCCATCCTCGGCGACCGGACCGCGTCGATCGTCGCCCGCCTCCGCCCGCTTCGCTGATCACTCGCCGGGCCCCTGGAGCGGCGGGCCGGGTAGCCGTGCACTCCCACGGTGCCGGGTAGCGTCGCCGGCGTGCGGACCGCGACCAACTCCGACGGCTTCGACGTCGCGTACTACGACCTCGGGGGCGACGGCCCGCCGCTCCTGTTCGCCCACGCCACCGGGTTCCACGGCCACATCTGGCAGCCGATCGCCGAGCGCCTCGCCGGCGACTTCCACTGCTGGTCGTTCGACGAGCGCGGGCATGGCGACACGCCGGCGCCAACGGACGGCCACTTCGACTGGAACGGCTTCGCGCGCGACGCCATGGCGGTGATCGAGGCCGAGGGCCTGGTGCACCCGTTCGGCGTGGGCCACTCGGGGGGCGGCGCGGCGCTGCTGCTCGCCGAGATCACGCGCCCCGGCACGTTCCGCGCGCTCTACACCTACGAGCCCATCGTGATGCCGTCGCTCGACGCGCTCCCGAGCCGGCGGGAGGGCGGCAACCCCCTCGCCGAGGGCGCCCGCCGCCGGCGGGAGGTGTTCCCGTCGCGCCAGGCCGCGTGGGACAACTACGCCTCGAAGCCACCGATGTCGGAGTGGGACCCCGCCGCGTTGCACGCCTACGTCGACTGGGGCTTCGACGACCTCGACGACGGCACCGTGCGACTCAAGTGCCGCGGCGAGAACGAGGCGCGCACCTACGAGATGGCCACCGAGCACGGGGCGTTCCCGCGGCTGGCGGAGGTGACGTGCCCGGTCACCGTGGCGGCCGGCGAGACCACCACCACCTTCGGGCCCGACATCACCGAGCTCCAGGCCCGCCAGATGGCGCACGGCCGCGCCGAGATCCTTCCGGGCATCGGCCACTTCGGCCCGATGGAGGACCCCGAGGAGGTCGCGGACTCGATCCGTCGGGCGTTCGCGGCCGCCGGCTGAGCGCACCGCCTCTCCCGCCAAGATGACCGACGGCCTGCCCGCGATCGCCGTCGCCGCCGTCGCCGCGGGCGCGGTGTCGCAGGGCGTCACGGGCCTCGGCTTCTCGCTCGTGTGCGCGCCGTTCCTCATCGCCGCGCTGGGACCGCGCGACGGGGTGCGGACCGCCCTCGTCCTCAGCTCGGTGCTCAACGTCGTGCTCATCGCTCGCGATCACCGGCGCGTGCTCGTGCGGGAAGGCCTGTCGCTGCTGGTGCCCGCCGTCGTCGCGACCCCGCTCCTCGCGTGGGGGCTCTCCCACGTGCGGGGCGCAGTGCTCACCGTCGCGGCGGGTGTCCTCACGATCGTCAGCGCCGGGGTGCTGGCGTCCGGCGCCCGGTGGCATCTCGCGCGCGGGGCGGCCGGCGCGGCGGTGGCCGGCGTCGTCAGCGCGACGATGAACCTCATCGGCAGCATCGGCGGGCCGGCCGCGGCGATCTACGCCGTCAACGCCGACTGGCCGCCCG
>DATAKR010000038.1:0-20236 GCA_036261495.1 Acidimicrobiales bacterium
CGGCTCGTTCCGTCTGAGGGCTGGGGTCGCTACTTCGGAGGGTCGAACGGGCTGCGGGCCGGGCGGGCCGGCGGAGGCGTCGGAGCGACCGTGGTCGTCGGGGCGGCGGCGACGGCGCCGCCGCTCGCCGTGCCGGCCGCCGCGACGGTGGTCGGTGTCGTGGCGGGCGCGCTGCTCGATCCGCTCGAGCCGCCGCCGAACGGCTTCAGGACGAAGATCACGAGCACCAGCAGGAGCACGACGCCGAGGGCGGCGACCATGATGATCTGGTTCTTGCTCGCGGCCGGCTTGCCGCCGACCGGGGTGGGGGAGACGTCGCTCATCGTCATGCGCTCGGGGTCGGGGCAGGCGCCGCAGCGGCCTGCGCGGGGTTGACGAACATGCGCCCGCCGATGCTGGCGCTCATCTGGTTGCCCTCGCCGCCCTTGCTCAGCGAGAAGTTCTCGACGGTCACGAGACGGTCACCGTCACGGAGCGCTTCGAGGAAGCGCAGGATGGCGAAGTAGTCGCCCGTCACCTGGATCTGCAAGCCGACGACTTGCGGTCCCGAGGCCGCGGCCGCGCCGGGGGCGGCGTTGGCGGCGCCCGGCTGCTGCGGGCTGATCGACACGAACGAGACGCCGGCGGTCGCCGCCTTCTCGTTCGTCGAGAGGATGAAGGCGTCGAGCTGGTCGGACGAGGGGATCGCCGCCGCGAGGAGTGCACGGTCACGCTCGAGCACCGCGGCGTTCGCCTCCAGCTTCTTCAGGTGGGCCAGCTGCGTGGAGAGCTGGTCGACCCTGACCTGGGCTGCCGCCTTGTCGGCCTTGGCCTTCGACAGGTGGTCGCCCTGGGGCTTCCACAGCAGGAAGAACCAGAGTGCGGCGATGACGACGGCACCGCCGACACCGATGAGGATCAGCTTCGCTTTCACAGTTCTGCCGCCTTGAATCGGTCGACCCGGTTCGACTTGGCCGCCGGGGTGAGGTTGGCGTTGCTCGAGAACGTCACCTTGTTGTCGGTGCCGCTCTTCGTCGACGACGGGACCCACACGTTCGAGAGGATCCCGAGCTCGCGCATGTTGGTGATCCAGTGCGCGGTGCTGTCGTGGCTGAGGCCGACGGCCGACACGGTCATGGTGCCCATCGCCGCGTTCTGCGCGGCCGCCCCGGGCGGAGCGGCGGCGCCCCCGCCGCCGGAGATCGTCAGCGTGAACGAGGTGAGGCCGACGTCGTTGGGCATGGCCGCGGTGATGCGGTCCATGAACACGGGGATGTCGACGTCGTGGGCGAGCGCGCTCTGGACCTGGGTGCGTTGCGCCTGGATCTGCTGCTCGGCCACCTGATAGGGCATGAGCTTGTTGACCTGGGTCTGCAGCCCGTTCGCCTTGCGGGTCGTCGCCGCCGCCTCGTCCTGGGTCTTGGTGACCTCGGCCTGGCGCACGCCCCAGGTGCCGACGAGCACCACGGCGAGGCCGGCCACGGCGGCGGCGGTCAACAGCTTCATGCGGCGCTCGGCGCCGGCCGCCGCGAACTCCGGCGGGAAGAGGCTCGTGAGCTTGGTCGCCGGCGTGGCGATGCTCGCCATGGCGAGACCGACCGGAGCCGACATCACCGCGGCCGCCGCAGTGAGCTGCTCGTCGCTGAGACCGGTCTTGCCGAGCTTCAGGTACTCGAGCGGCGAGGCCATCTCCACCGGCACGCGCAGCTCAGTGGCGAGGCGGGCCCGGAGGCCGGCCATCTTGGCGCCGGCGCCCGTGAGGAGCACCCGGCGCAGCTCGACATCCTCGGTCTGGGCGAGGAAGTAATCGAGGGAGCCCTGGATCTCCTGGACGAGGGGGGTGAGCTCGTTGGCGATGATGTCCGCGGCCTGGGCGGTCTGGGGATCGGCGACCGCGACGGCGGCGCCGCGCTTCAGCGCCTCGGCCCGCTCGGTGTCGACGCCGAGCGCCCGGGTGAGGTTCTCGGTCACGGCGGCGCCGGCCCGGGGTGTCATGCGGACGAGGCGCGGGGTGCCGGCGGTGTGCACGACCACGTTGGTGAGCCCGGCCCCGACCGACACCACGGCCTCGGAGATGCCGGGCTGCGGCACCGGGGCGAGCGCCCGCACGAGCGCGAACGGCGTCAGGTCGACGTGGACGGCCTCGAGGCCCGCCCGGCGGACGGTCTCGAGCGTCGTCTGCACCATCTGCTTCTGGGCCGCGACCACGAGGATCCGCAGGAAGTCGCCGCCCTCCGGCCCGGTGAACCGGTCCTGGACGACGAAGTCGACGATGGAGTCCTCCTCGGCGAACGGGATGACCTCCTGCGCCTCGTAGCGGAGCGAGGTGCGGACCTCGTCGGGCGACAGCGCCGGCACCTCGGCTTGGCGCACCTTGACCCAGCGGTTCGCGATCCCGACGTTGACCTTCTTGGTCTTGAAGCCACCGCGGGCCCACAGCGCCTTGATCGCCTCCGTCACGGCGAGGGCGTCGACGATCTCCCCGTCGACGACGGCGCCGGGCGGCAACGTCAGCTGGGCGAAACGGTGGAGCGTGAGGTTCCCCGGCTCGCCGGAGATCTCCGCGGCACGGACCGCGAAGGTGCCGATGTCGAGGCCGACGTAGTGCTCAGCCATGGCCGGCCTCCCGCGTGTGATTCATGCCAGGATCATCGGCAGGACGGTCCCTCGACTTAGGGTCGATTTCTGTTAATGGCCCGGCTCGCGGCGTCCGCGCCCGCGCAAATCGTCGAGAAACGGCCCCGGTAGCGGCCGGGCGACCGCGTCGCGCAGGCGCGCGAGGTAGTCGCGGCGGCTGATCTCGACCACACCGAGTGACGCGAGGTGGTCGGTGCGCCACTGGACGTCGAGCAGGGTCGCACCGCCGTCACGCAGCAGCTCGACGAGCGCGACCAGGGCGACCTTCGACGCGTCGGTGCGGCGGTGGAACATCGACTCGCCGGCGAAGAGCCCGCCGATCGCCACGCCGTAGAGCCCGCCGGCCAGCGCCCCGTCGTCGAGCGACCACGCCTCCACGCTGTGCACCCACCCCATCTCGTGCAGGCGCACGTAGGCGTGGCGGATCTCGTCGGTGATCCAGCCGTGGGGCCGGGACGGATCACCGCACGCGTCGATCACGGCCGGCGTGGCGGTGTCGATGCGGATCTCGAACCGGGCGCAGCTCTTGCGCAGTGAGCGGCTGACGCGAAGCCCGTCGAGTGGAAGGACCCCGCGCGGGTCCGGCGACCACCACGCGAGCACCGACTCGTGGTCGCCGTCCGGCACGGGCAGGTCGAGTGGCATCGGGAAGAGGCCGTGCCGGTAGGCGGCGAGGATCGTGCCGGGCTCGAGATCGGCGCCGACGCCGACGACGTCGCCGTCGGCCGCGGCCGGGTCGGGCAGCACCCACGGCGACGGGGCCGGCTCCCGCGGCACGGCTCAGGAGCCGATGGCGGCGGTGGCCGACAGCCAGCGGGCGTGGAGCCGCGAGTACACGCCGCCGGCGGAGACCAGCGCGTCGTGCGGCCCGCGCTCGACCAGACGGCCGTGGTCCATCACCAGCACCTCGTCGGCCCGCTCCGCCGTCGACAGGCGGTGGGCGATCGCGATGGTGGTGCGGCCGGAGGTGAGGCTCTCGATGGCGCGTGACAAGCGCACCTCCGTCGCGGGGTCGACCGCCGACGTCGCCTCGTCGAGGATGAGGCAGGACGGCCCCGCCAGATGGGCGCGGGCGAGCGCGACGAGCTGGCGCTCACCGACGGACAGGTGCTCGCCCCGCTCGCCGACGGGCGTGTCGATGCCCGCGGCGAGCCCGTCGACCCACGGACCGAGACCAAGGTCGTCGAACGCGGCCAGCACCTCCGCATCACCCGCCCCCGGCCGTCCGAACCGGACGTTCTGAGCGATCGTCGTGTCGAACAGGAACCCCTCCTGGGGCACCATCACCAACGTCGAGCGCAACGACCGCGGGTCGACATCGCGCAGGTCGACGCCACCGACGAGGATGCGCCCCTCGGTGGGGTCGGCAAGGCGGGTGAGGAGCTTCGCCAGCGTGGTCTTCCCGGAGCCGGTGGCGCCGACCAGCGCGACCCGGCGCCCGGCCCGGATCGTGACGTCGACGTCGTGGAGCACGCGCGTCGTCTCCGCCCCCGTGTACGCGAACGACACGTGCTCGACGACGATCTCCGGCGCGTCGTGGGGAAGGGTGACGGCCACGTCGGGGGCGGGATCAGGGAGCTCCACCGGGGTGTCGAGCACGTCGAGCACCCGGCGCCAGCCGGCCACCGCCATCTGCGTCTGGTCCATGATCTCGGTGAACTCCGCGACGGGCTCGAGGAAGAGGCCGACGAGGAACACGAACGCGACCAGCTCGCCCGCGGACAGGCCGCTCGCCGGCCCGAGCCACACGCCGCCGACCACCACCGCGGAGATGGTGAGCACTGAGAAGACCTCACCCGACGGGAACAGCAGCGCGCCGATGGTGCCGGCCCGTATGAACGCGCGGCGCTGCCCGGCGATGGCGGCGCTCGAACGGGTGCGCAGCGCCTGGTGGGCGGCGTAGGCACGCACGACCGCGGCACCCATCACCGTCTCCGACACCGCCGTCAGCAGCTCACCGTTGCGGGCGCGCACCTCGTCGTAGGCGCGAGACATGTACTTCTGCACGAGCCGGAGCACGCCGGCCATCGGGAGCACCACCGTGACGGCGACCAGCGCGAGCCGGGCGTCGTACGCCGCCATCACGCACACCACCGCCAGCATGACGGCACCGTTCACGAGCCACGACATCCCGCCCCACGACAGGAACTGCGACAGGGTCTCGACGTCCGACGTGACACGGGCCACCAGCTCCCCCCGGCGCTCCTCCGTCTGGGTGGCGAGGCTGAGGCGGTGGATGTGCCGGAAGGCGTCGGTTCGCAGCGCCGCCAGATACCGCTCGCCGGCGATGGCCAACCGGGTGCGAGTGGCCCGGGACGCCAGCGCGGTCAGCGTGATGATCACCGTCGCGGCCGCCGCGAGGCCGACCACGACGTGCATCCGCACCGCGCCGGACACCACGCCGCGGTCGAGGATCTGCTGCACGAGCACCGGCACCACCACCCGGCCCGCGCCGCCGGCGAGGGCGAGTGCGAGGGTCAGGCGCGCCCCCTCACGCAGGTCCGGGCTCGACCGCCAGCCACGCCGCAGCACGGAGAGCTGGCTCTCTCGCTCTGCCGGCGTCACGGCATCCGCTCGGTCGTTGCTCACGACGCCTCCAGGTCGAGCGCCATCCCCTCGCGGGCCTCCTCGTAGGCCCGCACCACGTCGGCGTATCCGGCGCTCGACGCGAGGAGCTCGGCATGCGTGCCGGCGGCGACCACGCGACCGCTCTCCATGTAGAGCACGCGGTCGGCGAGCGCGATCGTCGAGGGACGCGTGGCGACCATCAGCACGGTCATGCCGCTGTGCGCCGATGCCAGGCCCGAGAGGATGTCGGCCTCCGTCGCCGGGTCGACGCTCGAGGTGGCGTCGTCGAGCAGCAGGACCCGAGGTCGCCGGGCCAGCGCCCGGGCGAGGGCGAGCCGCTGCCGCTGGCCCCCCGAGAGCGTCGCTCCGCGTTCGCCGATCACGCTGCCGAGGCCATCGGGAAGGCGATCGATGAACTCCGCGGCCTGGGCCACGCTCACCGCCTCGTCGTACACGCCCGCCGGGAGATCGTGGCCCAGCGCCACGTTGCCCTCGACGGTGTCGGCGAACACGAACGGCTCCTGGAACGCGAGCGCCACCGGGAGCTCCGTGCGGACGTCGCCGTCGACCCCGTCGAGCAGGCCGGCCACCACTTGGAGCAGCGTCGACTTGCCGCAGCCCGTGGGGCCCACCAGCGCGGCCACCGTGCCCCGCTCGACGAAGAACGACACGTCGGTGAGCACCGCGGTGCCGTCCTCGTAGGAGAACGACACCCCGGACACCTCGATGGCATGGCCGTGCGGCTCCTCGCCGGCGCTCCCGACGCCGGCGGATCCATCGGCTCGCTCTTCGGGCACCGCCTGGTCGAGCACCGCCTGGTCGAGCACCGCCTTCACCCGGTCGAAGCCGGCGATGGTGCGGGGCAGGTCGCCGAGGACCCAGCCGACCAGGCGGAGCGGCCAGGCGAGCAGGTTGAGCAGCGAGGCGAAGGCGACCAGCGTGCCCGGCGTGACCGCGCCCCGCTCGACCCGCCACGCCCCGATCACGAGGATCGCCACGATCCCGATCGAGGGGAGCGAGTTGAGCAGCGCGTCGAACGTCGCCGACAGGCGGGCGAAGTCGATCTTCGCGTCGCGAAGGTCGCGAGCCGCGTGCGCGAAGCGGCGAGCCTCGGAGTCCTCGGCGCCCAGCGCCTTCACCACGAGCGCGCCGTCGATGCTCTCGTAGGCGACGCCCGACACCACGCCCAGGCGGTCCTGGGCCCGGGTCGCGGGTTCCTCCATCTTGCGCTGGAAGACGATGTTGAGCAGCAGCAGGCTCGGCAGCAGCACGAGCCCGATCGCCGCGAGGAACACGTCGGTCGCGAGCAGCCAGCCGGCGGCCACGACGAGGAGCACCAGCACGCCGGTCGACCACGGCAGCGGGGCCAGCACCATCGTGGCCGCCTCGACGTCGGCCCCCGCGTGGGCGATCAGCTCGCCCGTCGGGTGCGTCTGGAAGTACGACATCGGCAGGTGCAGGTAGCGCTCGACGATCTCCTCGCGGATCGTCGCCTGCACCCGAGCCTGGGTGATGTTGGCCATGATCCGCCGGCACACGATGCCGGAGGCCTTCACGAGGCCCACGCCGATGATCGCCAGCACCCCGGCGACGACGGCACCGCTCGCGACATGGCCGGCTTCGAACCGCGGGGTGATCACCCGATCGACGACACGCCCGATCACGGCGGACGAGGCGATGGTCGCCAGGGCGTACACCAGGGCACCGAACACCGCCACGGCGAACGGCCGCGGGTGCAGGCGCACCTCGCTACGGACGACGACGAGGCCGCGACGAAGGAGGCGTCCGGAGACGGGGGGAGGGGTCATGGTGGAAGCGCGCGTCGAGAGGAGCGGTCCATCAGACTAGGACCGGCGCACGCACCGGCCACTAGCCTTTTGGCCCGTGCCCGAACACTCGATGCAAGAGCGTCTCGCCGATCTGAGCAAGCGCAAGGAGGCGGCGCGCCAGCCGGGGTCCGAGCGTGCCATCGCCCGGCAGCACGATCGCGGCAAGATGACCGCTCGGGAGCGGATCGAGTACCTCCTCGACGAAGGCTCCTTCCAGGAGCTCGACATGCTCGCCCGGCACCGCGCCGGCGACGTCCTCGCCGATCGGCCCTACACCGACGGCGTGATCACCGGATTCGGCACGATCGACGGCCGCAAGGTCTGCATCTTCAGCCAGGACTTCACGGTGTTCGGCGGGGCGCTCGGCGAGGTGTTCGCCGAGAAGATCCACAAGGTCATGGACCTGTCGGCGTCACTGGGCGTGCCCGTGATCGGCTTGAACGACGGTGCCGGAGCCCGCATCCAGGAGGGGGTCGTCTCCCTCGCCATGTACGGGGGCATCTTCCACCGCAACGTGCTCGCGTCGGGCGTGGTCCCGCAGGTGAGCGTGATCATGGGCCCGTGCGCCGGCGGGGCGGTCTACAGCCCGGCGCTCACCGACTTCCTCTTCATGGTGCAGGAGACGTCGTACATGTTCATCACCGGCCCCGACGTGGTGAAGTCGGTGACGGGTGAGGACGTCTCCCAGGAGCAGCTCGGCGGCGCCATGACCCACGCCACCAAGTCGGGCGTCGCCAACTTCGTGGAGTCCGACGACAAGGCGTGCCTCGACGAAGTCCGCTACCTCATGTCGTTCCTCCCGGCCAACAACCTCGAGGACCCGCCCTACGTGCAGCCCGCCGACGATCCGGTGCGCACCTCCGACGCGCTGCGGGAGATCATCCCGCCCAGCTCGCGGATGCCCTACGACATGAAGAAGGTCATCACCGAGATCGTCGACGACGGCGAGTACTTCGAGTACTCCTCGCACTTCGCGCAGAACATCACCTGCGGGTTCGCCCGTCTCAACGGCCACGTCATCGGCATCGTCGGCAACCAGCCGCAGATCCTCGCCGGCGTGCTCAACATCGACGCGTCCGAGAAGGCGGCCCGGTTCGTGCGGACCTGCGACGCGTTCAACATCCCGCTGATCACCTTCGTCGACGTGCCCGGGTTCCAGCCCGGCACCGACCAGGAGTACGGCGGCATCATCCGTCACGGCGCCAAGCTGCTCTACGCCTACTGCGAGGCGACCGTTCCCCGGATCCAGGTGATCACGCGGAAGGCCTACGGCGGCGCCTACGTCGTCATGAACTCCAAGTCGATCGGTGCCGATCTCGCCTACTCGTGGCCGTCCGGCGAGCTGGCGGTGATGGGCGCAGAGGGCGCCATCGACGTCCTCTACAAGCGAGAGCTCTCTGGCATGGGCGAGCAGGATGCCCTCGACAAGCGGGCGATCCTGATCGACGAGTACAACGAGAACTACGCGACACCGTGGGCGGCGGCCGAGCGGGGCTACGTCGACGACGTGATCGACCCGGCCGAGACCCGGCCGGTGCTCATCCGCAGCCTCGAGCTGCTCCGCACCAAGCGTGAGGAGCTGCCGCGCAGGAAGCACGGGAATGTCCCGCTCTGATCCGTCGCCGGAGGAGCTCGCGGCCATCGTCGCTGCCGTGGAGATGGCGTGGCCGCGGCCGGTCGTCGTCGAGGACGACCGCCGGCGCACGTCGCCGTGGCGCTTCTCGAACCGGTGGTGGATGCCCCGCCGCGCGCCCGCCGCCAGTCGCCAGCGGCCCTGACGCCTCGGGCCGACCGGTGCGACGAGAGGATCATCCAGCGGTGTCGGGAGCGCCAGCGAGCAGCCGCAACAGTCGAGCGGAGCTTGCGGAGCGAGACAGTCAGTGTGAGCTCTACACGATCACCGACACGTCAGCCGTGGCGTTCCGGGGCACCGAGGTGCTCGAGTGGACCGGCCTCGAGCCCGATACCGCCCACGACCGCGACGGCGCGTCGTTCCGCACGCTGCCGGTGCCGCCGGGCGAGCGGCTCGCCACCTTCGCCACCGTGAACGACGTGCACTTCGGCGAGACGGTGTGCGGCCTCATCGAGGGCGACGACGGACCCGACTCCGGACCGGTCTTTCGGGCCGAGCCGGGCGAGGCGCCGTACCCCGAGACGATGAACGGGGCCGTGGTCGAGGAGATCGACGCGCTCGCCCCCGACGCCGTTCTCGTGAAGGGCGACCTCACCAACGACGGCACCGACGAGGAGTACGAGGCGTTCCTGCGCTGCTACCGCCGCTTCGGCGACCGGCTCACCCACGTGCGCGGCAACCACGACAGCTACCGCGGCCAGGCCTACGCGGCCGGCACGCGGACGGTCGTCCTCCCCGGCGCCGTCCTCGCCGTCCTCGACACCACGAAGCCGTACTCGGCGAGCGGGTGGGTGCCGCCGGAGCAGATCGAGTGGCTCGACGACCTCGCGGCCGCCGCCGACCGCCCGGTGCTGGTGTTCGGCCACCACCATCCGTGGGATCCCGGATCGGCCCGGCGGTCCGAGACGTACTTCGGGATCAACCCCGCCGACTCGGAGGCTCTGGTCGACGTGGTGGCGCGCCGGCCCTCGATCGCCGGCTACTTCGCCGGTCACACCCACCGCAACCGGGTGCGGCGGTTCGCGGCGACCGGGGCCGTGCCCTGGGTCGAGGTCGCGTGCGTGAAGGACTATCCGGGGGCGTGGGCGGAGTACCGCGTCCACGACGGCGCCGTCGTGCAGATCGCGCACCGCGCCCGCCGGCCCGACGCCCTGCGCTGGACCGAGCGCACGCGCCACATGTTCGGGGGCCTCTACTGGCGGTACGCCCTCGGGCCCGTCGAGCACCGGTGCTTCCTGATCCCCACGGCGCGGGGGCGCTGACGCGGCAGCCGGTTCTTCTGCCCTGTTTTCAGGGGTTATCGGTGTCGAAGCGTGTTGACCTGCGGTTCGGCACGCGGTCCGCGGAGGTTATCCACCCGTGTGGACAACTCTGTGGACATCCACAGGGCTAGTCCCGGCGCAGGGCGTCGATGGTCGCCACTTCGACGACGCCCACACCATGCCCCGGATCGGCCGCGGCGGCTCGGGCCAGGGCGGACTTCGCCCGGCCGAGGACATCGGCCGCGGTCAGCCCATGGGTGGGGTAGGCGGCCACCCCCGCGGCCAGCTTCCGGGCGCCGACGCTGTCGGTGGCCACGGCCGCCTGCAAGCGTTCGGCGGCCCACACGCCGCCCGATTCGTTGGTGTCCTCGAGCAGGAGGCCGAAGGTGCGGGGCCCGAGCCGGCAGATGGTGTCGGCCTCGCGCAGGGTGCCGCGAAGCAGGTTGTTGAACGCGGCGAGGGCGTCGGGGAGGCGGTGCTGGGGCTGGGGGGTCATCTCCACGAGCACCACGCTCACCGGCCACAGGTGGCGGCGCGCCGCGGACACCCGCGTCTCCAGCGCCAGCTCGAAGAACCGGCCGTCGGGGAGCCCGGTGTCGGGATCGACGAGCGGCAGAGCCGGCTGGGTCGCCACCACCTCGGCCTCCCGGAGCGTCGTCGCCTCCACCGCGGCGAGGGCCGCGTGGTGCTCGGCGCGGCGGAGCTGGTCGACGAGGAGCAACGTCGAGCCGGCCGCGGCGAGCGCGCACGCGGCCGCGATCACCTCGAGGATCGGCGACGCCACGACCGCGCCCGTCACCGCGAAGGCACAGCCGGCAAGACCGCCGAAGAGGCCCGGCAGGGCGCGCCTGTCCATGTCGACACCATCGGCCGCTCGGCCCGCCGAATCAAGTGTCAGTGCGGGCGTTTTCTCGCGGTCAGGTCGTCGTGGCGCGGTGGGTGGCGGCGAGTGCCGCCATGTCGGCCATCATCGCCGGCAGCTCGTAGTCCTTCGGGGTGTAGACCGCGGCGACGCCGGCGTCGCGGAGCGTCGCCTCGTCGTCGGCGGGGATGATGCCTCCGACGACGACGGGAGCGTCGACGCCGGCATCCCGCAGCCGGCGCATCACCTCGGGCACGAGCTCGAGGTGGCTGCCCGACAGGATCGAGATGCCGACCACGTCGACGTCTTCGTCGCGCGCTGCCGTGGCGATCTGCTCCGGCGTCAGCCGGATGCCCTGGTACACCACCTCGAACCCCGCGTCGCGGGCCGCCACGGCCACCTGCTCGGCGCCGTTGGAGTGGCCGTCGAGCCCGGGCTTGGCGACGAGGAGGCGGGGCGGACCGCCGGCGATGGCGCTCACCCGCCGGCGGGCCTCCTCCATGCTGTCACCGCGGCCGCTGACGGCGCCCGCGACGCCGGTGGGGGCCCGGTACTCGCCGAAGACCTCTCGGAGGGCGCCGGCCCACTCGCCGGTGGTGCCGCCCGCGTGGGCCAGGGCGATCGACGCCGGCATCACGTTCTCTCCCGCCTCGGCGACACGGCGCAGCTCGTCGAGCGCGGTGCGCACCGCGGCCTCGTCGCGCATCGAGCGCCACGCCTCGACCTCGGCGATCATCTCCTTCTCCACGGCCGGGTCGACCTTGAGGATGGCGCCTTCGCCGGTGGTGAGCGGCGAGGGCTCCGTCTCGGGGAAGGTGTTCACGCCGATCACCTTGAGCTCGCCGGTCTCGATCCGCCGCCGCCGATCGGCCTGGCTCCCGACGAGGCGGGACTTCAGCGTGTCGATGGCCTCGAAGGCGCCACCCATCGACAGCACCTCCTCGAGCTCCGCCTCGGCCGCCTCGAGCAGCTCGTCGGTCTTGGCCTCGATCACGTGAGACCCGGCGAAGATGTCGTCGTACTCGAGCAGGTCGGTCTCGAAGGCGAGCACCTGCTGCATCCGCAGCGCCCACTGCTGGTCCCACGGCCGCGGCAGGCCGAGGGCCTCGTTCCAGGCGGGCAGCTGGAGGGCGCGGGCCCGGGCGTCCTTCGAGAGCGTGACCCCGAGCATCTCGAGCACGATGCGCTGCACGTTGTTCTCGGGCTGGGCCTCCGTGAGCCCGAGCGAGTTGACCTGCACGCCGTAGCGGAACCGCCGCAGCTTCGGGTCCTCGACGCCGTAGCGCTCCTTGCAGATGCGGTCCCACCACTTGGTGAAGGCCCGCATCTTGCAGACCTCCTCCACGAACCGCATCCCCGCGTTGCAGAAGAACGAGATGCGGCCGACGACCTCGGGGAAGTCGTCCGGAGCGACCTGCCCCGACTCGCGGACGGCGTCGAGCACGCCAATGGCCGTGGCGATCGAGTAGGCGAGCTCCTGCACCGGGGTCGCGCCGGCCTCCTGCAGGTGGTAGCTGCAGACGTTGATCGGGTTCCACTTCGGGACGTGGCGGACGGTGTAGGCGATCATGTCGACGATCAGCCGCCGGCTCGGGCCGGGCGGGAAGATGAAGGTGCCCCGTGACAGGTACTCCTTCACGATGTCGTTCTGGGTGGTGCCGCCGAGCACGGCGACGTCGATGCCGTGGGTCTCGGCGTTGGCGATGTGGAGGGCGAGCAGCCATGCCGCGGTCGCGTTGATGGTCATCGACGTGTTGATGCCGGCGATGTCGATGCCGTCGAGCAGCTGCTGCATGTGGCCGAGGTGGGCGACCGGCACGCCGACCTTCCCGACCTCTCCCCGCGCCTCGGGGGCGTCGGGGTCGTAGCCGATCTGGGTGGGGAGGTCGAACGCGATCGACAGACCCGTCTGGCCCTTGGCGAGGTTCGTCTTGTAGAGGCGGTTGGTGGCGGTTGGCGTCGAGTGCCCCGAGTAGGTGCGCATGAGCCACGGGCGGTCGGGTCGTGCACGCTCCGGCATGGCGCCATTCTCCCCCTGCCGCCGTTTCTCCGGCCACTCGTCGGGGAATGTGACATCCGGCGCGATGCGACATATGGCACATCTCTCCCACATACTGGGTGCTTCGGCAGGAGGTGCCTGCGGTCACAGCGAAGTCCGGTTCGACCGGGCCGGCCGCTGCGGGGCGCGCCGCCAACCTGAATTTGCTTAAGCCTTGCTGTCCACAGGACGAATCGGAGCAGACGTAGTGCACATCACGACTGGAGGGGACTCGATGCGATCGCCACGTCGCGCCGCAACTCGCGCGTTCGCCGTTGCGGGCGCGGGCCTGCTGGCCGCAGCCGCGGTCGCGGTCATCCCCGGCCGAGCGGGCGCCGACGACTTCGTCAACGGGAGCGGGAACGCGTCGGCTCAGGTGCTGCGCGTCGGCCCGGCCGCCGGCCACCTCGCGCTCGCGCCGCAGTTCGGTCTCTCCCTCGCCGACTTCCTCGACACCCTCGGCCGGGGCGAGTCGCGCATCTTCGAGTGGGGCGCCCTCGAGGGCTCCGTCCCCCAGCAGGCACGCGACAACACCCCGAACGTCGGCGCCAACTCCGAGAGCGCGCCGTCCGCCGACGGCGCCTTCCCGCCGGCGCCGCCCACCGCGCCCATCGGCGTGGGCGCCATGAAGCAGCACGCCGATGCGACCAAGGCTCCCCTCGGGCACAGCACGTTCACGCTCGGCGACTTCGAGATCCCCGGTGTCGTGAAGTTCGCCGGCGCGTCCTCCGAGTCCAGCGCCGGCCTCGTCGGTGACGGTCTCCGGCAGGCCAAGGGCGTCGTCGACGTCGCGTCGGTGTCGCTCGGCGCCGGCCAGGTCACCCTCTCGGGCCTTCACTGGGAGGCGGTCCAGACCACCGACGCCTCCAACACCGCCAAGGTGACGGGCGGCTTCTCGGTCAAGGGCGCCACGATCAACGGCCAGGCCGTCGCCGTGCCGGCGGATCCGGCCCAGGCCAAGGCGGTCTTCGACCAGATGAACGCGGCGCTGGCGCCGTCCGGCCTGGTGCTCGACGTCCCGGTGCTCCACGGCGATTCGAACGTGGCGACGATCACGCCCCTCGCCATCCGCATCATCAACTCGCCGATCGGCCAGCAGGCCGTCGCTCCCGTGATCGGTGCCGCCCAGCCGGTTCGCCAGCCGATCACCGACGGGCTCATCCAGAACTGCAGCGACTGCTCGGGTGCGGTGCTCGTCGCCGACGTGACCTCGGGCGTGATCTCCGGCGGCGGCCGTTTCGATCTCGAGATCGGCGGCGCCTCCGCCTACACCGAAGGCACGAAGTACGACACGATCTCGTTCGACTTCTCGTCGGGCGGCCTCGGCGGATTCGGCGCATCGAGTGACTTCTCGTCGGCGTCGGGCGACTCCAACCTGTCGTCGTCCCCGTCGAGCCTCGGATCGTCGAGCCTCTCGTCCTCGCCGTCGGTCAGCACGACCGGCGCGTCCCTCGGCGCGGCGACGGCGAAGCCGTCGACCGCCGCGTCCACCAAGCCCGCGGCCCGGCCCGGCGGCACCCAGAACGCGGCGCTGGCCGGCGCGACGCGGCCGGCCTCGCCGAAGGGCGACGCCGCCCTCGCGATCGGCCTCGTCGGACTCCTCGGCGCAGTGGCACTGGGAGCAGCCGACTTCCGCACCATCCGAGCCGCACGGCGGACCATCCCGACATGACGCTCTAGCACCCGTCACACCAGCTCGTCCCATCACTCGTCGCACTTCCCAGCAACCCAAGGAGACCCCCCGTGGCAAGCGCCCCCCCGCCTGCCGGCGCCCCTGCGGCCCGTCGCGTCCTGAAGGGCTACGGACCGCTCGCGCTGTTCTCGATCCTCTTCCTGTTGATGGCGATCTTCGTGCCGACCGTCGGGCAGAAGAGCGCCGACCAGGCCGTGTCCGCCGGCCGCCGTGCCGGTACCTCCACGGCCGGATCGGACGCCACGTCGAGCGACTCGACCGACACGACGGTCGCCGCCGGTGACGCCGCCGCGACCGACGCCGCCGGAGCCGGCGCCGCAGGTGCCGCCGCCGGGGCCTCGGGCGGCGGCCAGCAGGCGGGTGCCCAGGGTGGCGGCGGCGCCGCGACCGGCAAGACGGGCGGGTGCGCGGACCGTCCGAAGCAGGTTCCCGGTGATCCCTACTCGCCGCCCTGCGTCGCCTTCGAGGGCGACAACGGCGGCGCCACCGCGCGGGGCGTGTCGCCCACCGACATCACGGTCTCGGCCCGCATCCTCGACGAGAAGGGCTTCCAGCAGACCCTCGCCATCCTCGCCGGTGCCCAGATCACCGACTCGCCCGACGACATCAAGCGCACGATCAGCGCCCTCGCCGAGTTCTTCAACAAGCACTACCAGTTCTACGGCCGCCAGATGAAGATCGCGTTCTACAACGGCAAGGGCTCGAGCACCAACGAGCTGCTCGGCGGCGGCCAGGCCGAAGCCGAGGCCGATGCGACCACGGCGGCCGAGCAGATCAAGGCCTTCGCCGAGATCAACGGCGGCACCCCGCCGTTCAGCGACTCGTTGGCACAGCACAAGGTCATCGCCTTCGGGGCGCCCTACCTGTCGCGCAAGTGGTTCCTCGACCACCGCCCCTACAACTGGAGCGTCGCGACCGACTGCTCGATCATCACCGAGTCGGTCACCGACTTCTCGCTGAAGCAGATGTACGGGAAGAACGCCGCCTTCGCCGGCAACGGGCTCAAGGACAAGCCCCGCAAGTTCGCGGTGCTCGCACCCGAGAACCCGTGGTACCAGGAGTGCGTCAACGACGGCGAGGCGATCCAGAAGGCCAAGACCGGCAAGGGCTTCGACGTCCGCATCGCCTACAAGCTCGACATCAACTCGATGTCGAACCAGGCGGCGAGCATCATCGCCAAGCTCAAGAGCGAGAACGCCACCACGGTCATCTGCGGCTGCGACCCGATCATGCCGGTGTTCCTCTCGTCGAAGGCGCAGGAGCAGGGCTACAACCCCGAGTGGGTCGTCACCGGCACCGCGCTCACCGACGACGACATCGTCGGCCAGCTCTACGACCAGAACCAGTGGTCGCACGCGTTCGGCGTGTCGTACCTCGGCAAGCCGCTGCCGGTGCGGGCCGGTCTCGGCTACGCCGCCTACAAGTCGGTTCGCCAGGACGAGCCCGCCTTCTCGGTGGAGACGATCTTCGCCCAGATGGAGATGCTCGCCATCGGCATCCAGGGCGCCGGGCCCAACCTGACGCCCGAGTCGTTCGAGCAGGGGATGTTCAAGTACCCGGGCGGATCCGGACCGTACGGCACGTGGGGCTTCGGGCCGAAGAACTACACGCCGACGCAGGACTTCCGGGTCATCTCCTGGAACCCGAACCAGGTCTCCACCGAGAACAACAAGAAGGGCACCTACGTCGAGTCGTACGGCGGCCAGCGCTTCAAGGCCGGCCAGGCGCCCGAGGAGCCCCAGCCGAAGGTGTTCGGGCAGTGACCGCGGCGACCCTTCCGCTGTCGGCTCGGATGAAGGCCCTGCCCCGCGGGGCGGTGTGGGGCCTCTCGGGGTTCGGCGTGGTGGCGCTGTGGCTTCTCGCCAACGTGCTCCTGCCGGCCGGCGCGCCGCTCGGCATCGTGGTGACCGGCATCGTCCTCGGCACGGTCACGGCCCTCCTCGCGATGGGCCTCATCCTCATCTACCGGACCGACAACATCATCAACTTCGCCTACGGCTCGATGGGCGGCGTCGGCGGCGTGCTGGCGGTGACGCTGTACCTGAGCGCGCACCTGCCCTACCCGCTGGCCGCGCTCATCGGGCTCGCCGCCGGCCTCCTGGTGGGCGGTCTCGTCGAGGTGCTCGTCGTCCGCCGGTTCAAGAACGCGTCGCGACTCGTGCTCACGGTGGCGACGATCGGCCTGGCCCAGGTGCTCGGCGCCATCCAGCTCTTCATCCCGGCCATGTTCAAGTCGTCAGGGCTCGTCGGCGGGTTCACGACGCCGCTGAGCGGCCTCGGCACGAGCATCGGCCCCGTGCGGTTCACCGGTGACCACATCCTGATCGTCGCCGTCGTGCCGCCGGTGATCCTGGTGCTGGCGTGGTTCCTCCTGAAGACCGACAGCGGTGCCGCCGTGCGCGCCGCGGCCGAGAACCGGGAGCGGGCGCTCCTCCTCGGCATCCCGATCCACAAGCTCTCGACCCTCGTGTGGATCATCGCCGGCGGCCTCGCGGCGATGACCGCGATCTTGAAGGCGCCCTTCTCGGGGTCGGTGTCGACCGCCCTCGGCGGCCCGACGCTGCTCCTGCCGGCCCTCGCCGCCGCGACCGTCGCGAAGATGGAGTCGCTGCCCCGCGCGTTCTGGGCCGGCATCGGCCTCGGCATCCTCGACCAGGTCGTGTTCTGGAACACCCAGAAGGCGTCGACGATGGACGTGGCCTTCCTCGTCGTCATCTTGGTGGCGCTGCTCACCCAGAAGAACGTGCTCTCCCGCGCGCAGGCCTCCGGCGGGGCCAACTGGTCGCTCGCCGGCGTCGTGCGTCCCATCCCGGCCGAGCTGCGCCGGCTCCCCGAGATCCGGGCCGCCCGGATCGCGTTCCCGGCGGTGCTGTTCGCCTTCGCCCTCCTGCTCCCGCACCTCGTCGACCCGAGCGACCGGCTGCTCCTGGCGGTCGCCTGCGTGTGGGGCATGGTCGGCATCTCGCTCGTCGTGCTCACCGGGTGGGGCGGCGCCATCAGCCTCGGGCAGTTCGCCATCGTCGGCATGGGCGCGGTGCTCACCGGCAACCTGTTGAACCGTACCGGGCTCGACCTCTTCGTCATCCTGCTGCTCGCGGGCTTCACCGGAGCGGCCATCGCGCTGCTGCTCGGGCTCCCGGCGCTGCGCATCAAGGGCCTGTTCCTGGCGGTCACCACGCTGGCCTTCGCGGTCGCCCTCGACAGCTACTTCCTCAGCACGACCAACTTCCCGAAGTACATCCCGGGCCGCATCCAGCGCCCGATCCTGTGGCAGCGCTTCCCCCTCGACAGCGGGATCGCGATGTACTACCTGACGCTCGTGGTCCTCGTGCTCACGATGATCGCGGCCTACGGCGTGCGTCGCGGGCGCACCGGCCGGGCCCTCGTCGCGACCAAGGACAACGAGCGTGCTGCGGCGGCGTCGGCCCTGCCGACCACGACGCTCAAGCTCACCGGGTTCCTGTTCTCCGGCGTCATCGCCGGCGTCGCGGGCGGCCTGTACGTGCTCGTGGTGCGGGGCGTCGGCAACGGCTCGTTCCTGCCGTCGATGAGCCTCGAGGTGTTCTCGACCGCGGTGATCGGCGGTCTGGGCTCGATTGGCGGCGCCCTGTTCGGTGTGACGCTCTTCCGCTTCCTGTCCCGGGTGCTGTCGGGCGAGATGCGCATGCTCGTCTCCGGTGCGGGGCTGCTCTTCGTGCTGCTGGTGCTGCCCGGCGGCCTCGGACAGGCCGCGGTGTCGCTCCGTGACCGCCTGCTCCGGCTCGTCGCCGACCGTCGCGGCATCCTGGTGCCGAGCCTCGTCGCCGACAAGCGGGCCGAGGAGACCGAGGGCGAAGACCGGCCCGCCGACGAGACCGCGCTCCTCGCCGGAGCTCTCGACGACGAACGCCTCGACGACCGCGAGGAGGTCTCGGTATGACCGCGCTGCAGACGGCGGAGGTTCCCGCCGTCCCCACCGACGACACGATCCTGACGGTTCGGGGCATCGACGTGTCGTACGGCCCCGTGCAGGTGCTGTTCAACGTCGACGTCGACATCAAGCAGGGCGAGATCGTCGCCCTGCTCGGCACCAACGGCGCGGGGAAGTCGACCCTGCTCAAGGCCATCTCGGGTCTGGTGAAGCCGTCGAAGGGCACCATCGAGTTCGAGGGCCGCTCCATCGCCGGCATGCCGGCGAACCAGACCGCGGCACTCGGCCTCGTCCAGATGCCGGGCGGCAAGGGCGTGTTCCCGACGCTCACCGTCGAGGACAACCTGCGCCTCGCCGGCTGGCTCGTCCGTGACGACAAGGCGAAGTACCGCGCCGCGCTGGAGCACGTGCTCGACATGTTCCCGATCCTGCGCGATCGCTTCGACCAGATGGCCGGCAACCTGTCCGGCGGCGAGCAGCAGATGCTCACGATGGGCCAGGCGCTGCTCAACCAGCCCAAGATCCTGATGATCGACGAGCTCTCCCTAGGTCTCGCGCCGGCGATCGTGGGCCAGCTCATCGACGTGGTGCACCGGATCCACGCCGAGGGCACCACGATCATCGTCGTCGAGCAGTCGATCAACGTGGCGCTCACCCTCGCCGAACGGGCGATCTTCATGGAGAAGGGCGAGGTCCGGTTCGAGGGGCGCACCCAGGACCTGCTCGAGCGCCCCGACATCCTCCGGTCGGTGTTCATCGCCGGCGCGTCGACGGGTCCCGACGAGACGTCGCCCGCGGCGCGCGAGGCCGAGCAGGCACCGGCGGTCGTCGAGCGCCGACCGGCGCCCGGCCCCGACGCGGAGGTCGTGCTCGAGACGAGGGACGTCGTGAAGCGGTTCGGCGGCATCACCGCCGTCGACAACGTGTCGCTCCAGCTTCGTGAAGGCGAGATCCTCGGCCTCATCGGCCAGAACGGCGCCGGCAAGACGACGTTGTTCGACTGCATCTCCGGCTTCCTGCCGATCGACGGGGGCCAGATCCTCCTCAAGGGCTACGACATCACCGACTGGGAGCCGCACGAGCGGGCCCGCTCGCGCCTCGGCCGCTCCTTCCAGGAGGCCCGCCTCTATCCCTCGCTGACCGTCGCCGAGACCGTGGCCGTGTCGCTCGAGCGCCACCTCGCCAATCGCGACATCGCGGCCTCGGCGCTCGGGCTCCCCGCGTCCTACGAGTCGGAGCTGGCGGCGTGGGCGAGGGTGGAGGAGCTGATCGGCCTCATGGGGCTGGGCGCGTTCCGCGACAAGCTCGTGGGCGAGCTGTCGACGGGCAGCCGGCGCATCGTCGAGCTGGCGTGCATCCTGGCCCAGGACCCCGCGGTGCTCCTCCTCGACGAGCCGTCCGGCGGTGTGGCCCAGCGCGAGACCGAAGCGCTCGGTCCGCTCCTGCAGCGCGTGCAGGAGTACACCGGGTGCTCGATCCTCGTGATCGAGCACGACATGCCGCTCCTCTCGTCGATCTGCGACCGGATGATCGCCCTCGAGCTCGGCGGCATCATCGCCCAGGGCACGCCGGCGGAGGTGCTCGAGCACCCCCGCGTGATCGAGTCGTACCTCGGCACCAACGAGGCCGCCATCAACCGCTCCGGTGCCCGCACCGCCGAGCAGCAGAAGCAGCCCGACTCGGCGCCGGCCGCGGTGGTCGACGAGCCGACGGTCGAGGCGCCGGCGGTGGCGGCGCCCACGCGGCGCCGGAGCCGGCGCCGTACGTCGACCGAGCCCGGCGCGGCGCCGACCGCGGAGTCCTGATCGTCGAGTGTCGTGGGGGG
>DATAKR010000063.1:0-10147 GCA_036261495.1 Acidimicrobiales bacterium
CCGTAGCCGTCGATGTCGGTGACGCGAGCGAGCAGCTGCTGCATCGGCGGCCTCGTCACGCGCAGCCGGAAGAACTCGTCGTGGTGCTCGCTCAAGCGCTCGAAGATCTCGCGGCGCGCCTCGTCGACCGCCGCCGATCGATCGCGCTCGACGCCGAGTCGCATCAGCACGATCGGCCCGTCGGCGTCGACGTCGAGCCCGAGCCCGTTGACGAAGAAGGTGTCGCTCAGGCGCTGGCCGACGATGCTGCCGAGCAGGGAGGTCACATCGGACGGGCGCAGGCGCCGCTCGTCGGTGCGCTCCTCGCGCGAGCGCACCACCTGCGTGCCGGGAACCGGTGTGGTGTCGGCGAGGGTGATCTCGACCACGCCGCCGCGTGCCCGCGCCGACGGGTTGACGACGACCGACCCGGTGACGGGCAGCGACCGCCCGAGCGCCAGGAGCGCCCGCACACCCAGGCCCTCGGCGATCTGGCGAGCCTCGGCATAGCGATGGAGCACGGCGTCGACGACCTCGTCGACGGAGCAGGCGCACACCGAGTCGTGGGCCGCGTTGCGGATCACGTCACGCCAGGCGAGCGCGAGCAGCGAGGCGGGCCATTCGCCGAGGAACAGGGCGCACAGCGGCTCGGCCAGCCGCTCGAGCTCCCGCTCGGTGCGGGCCGCCGCCTGGCGCACGTCGACCCGGTTCGAGGTCACGCCCATCAGGAGGTTCGCCCGCGCGCCGGATCGGAGCTCGCCGCGCCACGTCGGGAGGCCCTCCGTCGCCGCCGCCGGGCTGTTGAGGAACTCGGCGAGCGACGTGATCCGGAACTCGTAGTCGTCCTGGATCTCGTTGGCCTCGGCCGCGACCCGGCCGAGCCATGGCTGGGGCACCTGGTGATCGGTGCCGTTCATGAAGAGGATGCCGCCCACGAGCATCTCGCCGAGCTCGGCCTCGTGGGCCGCCACGCGCCGCACCAGCGCCTTGGCGTCCTCGGGGATGGCGGCGCCGTTGCCGTAGCCGCCGCGGGCGAGGTACTGGGTGCGCACCCGCGTGCCGTCGGGCGCCTCCCACCAGAAGGCCGTCTTGTCGATCGCCGACGGCACGCCCCGCCACACGACGGCGTGCCCGAAGCCGAACTGCGAGATGAGCTGGGGCATCTGCGCGATGTGGCCGAACATGTCGGGCAGGTAGCCGACGTTCATGGCGCCGCCGTACTCGGCCGCCTTCTCGAGGCCCAGCTGCAGGTTGCGGATGTGCGTCTCGCCCGAGACGAGGAACTCGTCGGGCAGCGTGTACCACGGTCCCATGGCGACCCGGCCGGTCGACGCCAGCCGGTGGAGCGCGGCCCCGGCCTCGGGCCGGACCTCGAGGTAGTCGTCGACGACGGCCATCTGCCCGTCGAGCAGGAAGCGCGCGTAGTCGAGGTCGTTCTCGAGAAGCGGGAGGAACCCGTCGAGGAGGTCGACGAGGCGGAGGCGGAACGTCTGGAACGGCGAGTACCACTCCCGGTCCCAGTGGGTGTGGGGGACGATCGCAACGGTGCGCCGTGCTGACATGGCCGCGACTGTAAGTTGCGCTCGTGCGGATCGCGTTCGGCACCGACGAGCACACGCCGCTCACGGAGGCGATCGTCCGGATCCTGGGCGAGCAGGGTCATCAGGTCGACGTCGTCGCCGACGGCGACCTCTGGCCCGATGCCGGCCGGCGGGTCGGCGAAGCGATTGCCGGCGGGCGCGCCGACCGCGGCGTCGTCTGCTGCTGGACGGGCACCGGCGTCTCGATCGCCGCCAACAAGGTGGCCGGCGTGCGCGCCGCGCTGTGCACCGACGCCGAGACGGCGCGCGGCGCTCGGCGGTGGAACGACGCCAACGTGCTGGCGCTCAGCCTCCGGTTGACGTCGCCTGCCGTCGCCGAGGAGCTGCTCGACGCCTTCCTCTCGACCGTGGCCGACGAGGACGAGCGCCCGCAGTACGACCGGCTGGGCTAGCGACCCGTCACGGCCCGGACCGCCTCGAACGGGATCTCGGCGCGCAGCGTGGTGCCGTCGCTCTGGCGCATCACGAGGTAGCCCCGTGGCGTCACGCCTGCCACCGCAAAGCCGCGCTTCCATCGGGCGTCAAACCGGGCCCGCACCTCCACCGGGGACCCGGGAGCGATGACGTCCGGCATCATCTCTCGCAGTTCCGACATTCCCTTTACGCTCCATCAGCCAGCCACGAACGTCTTACGGCGCCGCCCATCTTGGCCCGTCGCGAACCGGACGATCAAGGCGGTATCGCTACGAAAGGAACACGATGAGCGAGGTCGTGGACGACATCCGCCTGACCGAGTGGACGACGTGCGGCGGATGCGCGGCGAAGTGGGGGGCGTCGCCGCTCGACGCCCTCGTCCGCGACCTGGCCGGCATCGACGAGGCGCTGCTCGTCGGGCTCTCCCCGTTCGACGACGCCGCGGTCTACCGGCTGTCCGACGATGCCGCGCTCGTGTCGACGACCGACTTCTTCCCGCCCCTCGTCGACGACCCGGCCGACTTCGGCGCGATCGCGGCGGCCAACGCCTGCAGCGACGTGTTCGCGATGGGCGGTCGGGTGGTGCTCGCCCTGAACATCGCCGCCTTTCCGGAGCGCATGCCGGCGGCGGCGATCGAGGTGATCCTGGGCGCGGCGCGCGCGACGGTGACCGAGGCCGGCGGGACGATCGCCGGCGGGCACACGATCCGGTCGGAGGAGCCGATCTTCGGCCTCGCGGTCCAGGGCCTGGTGCATCCGGGGAAGGTGTGGCGCAAGTCGGGGGCGCGCCCGGGCGACGTCCTCGTGCTCTCGAAGCCGATCGGGACAGGCATCGTGCTCGCCGGCGGCGCGACCGCGGACAAGGCGGCGACCATCCGCCGGATGCGCGTGCTCAACCGTGCCGCGGCCGACGCGCTCGGTGCGCTCGACCGGCCGCCCTCGGCGGTGACCGACGTGACCGGCTACGGCCTGCTCGGCCACGGGTGGGAGGTGGCCGAGCGGTCCGGCGTGCGCCTCCGGTTCGACGCCGGTTCGGTGCCGCTCTATCCGGGCGCGCTCGCCGCCGCCGAGGCCGGGACCCGTACCGGTGGCGACGCCCGCAACCGGGCTCACCTCGAGGTCCACGTGGTCTCGTCGGCTCCGCCGGCACTCGAGGCGCTCGCCTACGACCCTCAGACCTCCGGTGGCCTGCTCGCCGCGGTCGATGCCGCGTCGGCGGAGCGGCTGGCGGCCGACGCCGGGTTCGTCGTGGTCGGCGAGGTGCTCGACGGCGAGCCGGGCGTCGAGCTCCGCTGACGCCGGGCCCGGTATCGTTCGAGGCGTGGCTGCCACGGTCCCTGCCGTACGGCGTGCCAACCGCAAGACGGCCCCGTCGCTCGCCCACGAGCGCGCGTGCTGGGACGCGGGGGCCGACGTGGTGGTCGGCGTCGACGAGGTCGGCCGGGGCGCGTGGGCGGGCCCGCTCACGATCGGCGCCGCGGTCGTGCCGCGTGACAAGCGGATCTACAAGATCCGCGACTCGAAGATGCTCACCGAGGCCGAGCGCGAGGCGATGTTCGACCGCATCGCCGGCTGGTGCCGCGCCTGGGCCGTCGGCCACGCCACCCACGAGGAGTGCGACGAGCTCGGGATGTCGGCGGCGCAGCGCCTCGCGGCCCGCCGGGCGATCGACGGCCTCGGGCTCACTCCCGACGCCATCCTCGTCGACGGCAACTGGGACTTCGTCGGTCGGGGCAACACCAAGCGGCTGGTGAAGGGCGACGCCACCTGCGTGTCGATCGCGGCGGCGTCGATCCTCGCCAAGGTGACGCGTGACCGGCTCATGCGCGACGAGGCCCGCCACTTCCCGGGCTATGACTTCGAGCTCAACAAGGGCTATCCGTGCCCGCGCCACAAGGTCGCGCTGAAGGCGTACGGCCCGACCTCGATCCACCGCCGGACGTGGGTGTTCATGGACCACCTGCCGTGGTTCGTCCCCCGGCCGCGCGAGGCCGAGACCGCGGTGCAGCCCGATCTGTTCTCGCAGCTGTCGCCCCCTACGATCGGGGCATGAACCGCACCGAGGCGCTCGTGCTGCGCCTGTTCGCCGCATGGACCGTGTGGGTGTGGGGCACGCGGATCTGGAACATCCTTCGCGACCCCGACCCCGCCCACGGCGTGGCGTTCAAGGCCGTGCACGTGGTGCTCGCGGTGGTGTCGGTCGGGTTTGCAGTCGCCGCGTGGCGCATCGTCACCGCGGTCCGGCGCCGGCGGTCGACGGCCGGCATGCCCGACGACGATCAGTACGCCCGGGCGACGTAGGCGATCACGTCGTCGCCGTCGGGGTGGGTGGCAAGGCTCCCGTCGGCGCGCTGCAGGCACCGCACCGACACGCTGCGCTCGGCGAGCTTGGTCTCGCCCTCCTCGCCCACGAGCTTCCAGGGCACGCGCGCGAAACCTTCCTGGGCGGCCTCGGCGGCCGCGTCGAGCGAGTCGGCCTCGGCCGTGCGCGTCGTTCGCCGCGTGAGCGCCTCGTCGTAGAGCGACTGCTGGATCGAGGACAGCGCCTCGGCTACTGCCGTCCCGACGCCGTCGACGGCCACCGCGGTCTTGTCGCCGGTGTCGCGGCGGACGACCGTGACCGACCCCTCCCTCAGGTCGCGGGGGCCGACCTCGACGCGCACCGGCACGCCCTTCAGCTCCCAGTCGATGGCGCGCCGCCCGAACCCCGTGTCGACCCGATCGTCGAGCTCGACGCGGTGCCCGGCGGCGCGCAGTCCGGCAGCGATGCGGGCCGCGGCGTCGCCCGCGCCGTCCTCGGCGCGCACGAGCAGGACGGCGACCTGGGTGGGCGCGAGAACAGGGGGGACGCGGAGGCCGGCGTCGTCGCCGTGGGCCATGATCAGCGCGCCGAGGAGCCGGGTCGACACGCCCCAGGAGGTCTGCCAGGCGTACTCCTGCGAGCCGGTGGCGGAGAGGTAGGTCGTGTCGAAGACCTTGGCGAAGTTCTGGCCGAGCTCGTGGCTCGTGCCCATCTGCAGCGCCTTGCCGTCGCGCATCATCCCTTCGCACGTCCAGGAGATGTCGGCGCCGGCGAACCGCTCTCGCTCGGTCTTGCGGCCGGGGAGCACGGGCACGGCGAGGACGTTGACCATCACGTCCTCGTACACCTCGCGCAGGATCCGCACTGCGAACTCGTGGGCGTCCGACTGGCTCGCGTGGGCGGTGTGGCCCTCCTGCCAGAGGAACTCGGTCGTGCGGAGGAACACGCGGGGCCGCAGCTCCCATCGCACCACGTTCGCCCACTGGTTCAGGAGCAGGGGCAGGTCGCGGTAGGACTGGATCCACTTCGAGAAGTAGGTGTTGATGATCGTCTCGCTCGTCGGCCGTACCACGACGGGCTCTTCGAGGTCCTTGCCGCCGGCGTGGGTGACGACCGCCAGCTCCGGGCTGAAGCCCTCGACGTGCTGGGCCTCCTTCTGCAGGTACGACTCGGGGATGAAGAGCGGGAAGTACGCGTTCTTCGTGCCCGTCGCCTTGATGCGGGCGTCGATCTCGGCCTTCAGCCGCTCCCAGAGCGCGTACCCGTACGGCCGGATGACCATGGTGCCGCGGACCGGACCGTTGTCGGCCAGCTCCGCCTTCGCGACGACGTCCTGGTACCAGCGGGGGAAGTCCTCCGCCTGGGGAGTGAGCACGCTGCCCTTGGCCATGGCG
The DNA here is from genome assembly GCA_036261495.1 of Acidimicrobiales bacterium. Classification (GTDB taxonomy): domain Bacteria; phylum Actinomycetota; class Acidimicrobiia; order Acidimicrobiales; family CADCTF01; genus DATAKR01. The sequence goes on from DATAKR010000063.1 coordinate 5,691, forward strand.
ACAGACGCTACAGGGGCCCGGCCCTGGCCCCGGCGGCTAGTGCGCGTTGATCATGAACGTCGCGGCGTTCGCGAAGTAGTCGAGCATCGCCGCCTCGACGTCGGCGCCGGCGCCGCTCTCGAGCACCGCGGCGCGCATGTGGGAGAACCAGTGGTCGCGCTCGCGCTCGCCGATCACGAACGGCAGGTGCCGGGCGCGCAGACGCGGGTGACCGCGCTCGGCCGCGTAGGTGGGCGGCCCACCCCAGTACTGGATGAGGAACAGGGCGAGGTGGCGCGTGGCGTCGTTGAGATCGTCGGGGTACATCGGCCGCAGCAGCTCGTCGGCGGCGACCCGCTCGTAGAACCGTTCGACGAGCGCGAAGAAGAACTCGGCGCCGCCGGCTCGCTCGTAGACGGTGGCGGCGTCGGAGGCGTCGGAGGTGTCGGAGACGTCGGAGGCGTCGGTCACGATCCCAGGTTCACATCGAGGGCGAGGGTCAGGCAACGGCACGCCCCGCCGGCCTTCTGGAACTCCGACACGTCGACCACGGCGACGTCGAACCCCCACGCCTCGAGCTGCCGGCCGACCTCCGGTGTGCAGTCGGGCATCACGATCGTGCTGCCCACGACCACCGAGTTGGCGCAGAAGCGGTAGGTGGCCTCCCGGTCGAGGACGAGCGGCTCGGGAACGAGGCTCTCGATCACGGTGCGCCCGTAGCGGTCCCAACCGAGCGGCGCCACGATCGCCCGGCGGTCGTCGAGGGGGCAGAACGTGAGGTCGAGGTGGTACAGCCGCTCGTCGACGAGCTCGACGGAGCGCACGGCGGCGCCGGTGAGGCGCGAGAGGTACGCGTGCGACGCGGCGTCGGAGCGCTGGCGGTAACCCGACACGAGGCTCGTTCCGAACGGCAGCGCGTCGCCGGCGCCTTCGTGGGCCACGCCGATCGGCAGCGGCTCGACCCGGAACCCGCGTGACTCGAACCATGCGACGTCGTGCGGCGTCTCGCCCTGCCGCTCGGGGTGGCGGAAGCGGGCGGGGACGAACTGGGAGCCGTTGACCACCCCGGCGTTGGCGGTGAACACGAGGTCGGGCAGCCCCTCGACGGGGTCGAGGATCTCGATCTCCGCGCCCGCGGCGCGCAGGGTCGCGACGAGGGTGTCCCACTGCTCGGCGGCGCGGTCGGGATCGACGGCCACGCCCCTCGTCATCCACGTGTTGATCTCGTAGAGGACGTCGAAGTAGCGGGGCGGGCACATGAGGAACCGGCGGCCCCACGGGAGCTCGGCCATCGGACGCGACCGCTACCCGCAGAGCTGGTCGACGAGGCCGGCGAGGAACAGCCCGACGTCGGTGACGAGGCCGACCGCCTGGTGGCTGCCGCGGTCTGCGAGCTTGGTGACGACCGCCTGGTTGATGTCGACGCAGAAGGTCTCGACCGACGCGGGCAGCAGGTTGCCCGTCGCGATGGCGTGGAGCGTCGAGGCCAGCATCAGGGCCACGGTGACCCGGGGAACGAGCTCGCGCATGGCATCGGCAGCTTCGACGACGTCGGTCAGGACGTCGGGCAGAGGGCCGTCGTCGCGCACCGACCCGCCGAGGACGAACGGGACGCCGCGGCGGACGCACTCGTACATCACGCCGCCGGTCACCAGCCCCGCCTGCACTGCGGCGGCGATCGACCCGTGCCGGCGGACCTCGTTGATGACCCGGAGGTGGTTGGCGTGCCCGCCCTCCGCAGGGACGCCGTCGAGCGAGACGCCGAGCGACGTGCCGAGCACGTTGGTCTCGAGATCGTGGGTGGCGAAGCCGTTGCCCGCGAAGAGGACGTCGATCCAGCCGTCGCGGACCAGGCGGGCGACCGCCGGACCACCGCCGGTGTGGATCACCGCCGGCCCGCACACGGCGAGCACCGACCCGCCACCGGTCTTCGCCTCGCGGATGCGGTCGGCGACGCGCGCGACGAGCGGCTGCTTCGGCTTCTCCGACGACACCTCCGACGACATGAACTCGAAGAGGCTCATGTCGCGTGGCTTCTCCGGCGGATGGACACGCACGCCGTCGTTGCCGGCGACGACGAGGTCGCCGACGCGGACGCGGTGCATCGGCACGGTGCGCGCCGACGTTCGGTCGGGCGCGACCACCACGGCGCAATCCATCTCCGGGTTGTCGACGGTCACCCAGCGCTGCTCGACGCGCACGTCGGTGGCCAGGTTGGTGGTCGAGTAGAAGCCGGCGGGCAGCACGCCGTCGCGATCGGCGGCCACCAGCCCGGCGTCGCGGGTCGTCGCCCGGTTCGCCCCTTGGCTCTGGAGCTCGAGGAGGAGCGACTCGAGCGCGTCGGCGTCGTCGTGCGACACGTCGAGGCGCGCCGTGCTCTCGTCTTCGTTGGTGCGCCCGATCTGGACGTCGAGGATCCGGTAGTCGCCGCCGGCACCGATCACGAGATCCATCACCTTGGCGAGGATCAGCGAGTCGATGATGTGGCCCTCGAGGACGACGACCTCGCTCGGCACCTCAGGCCGTCTCCCGGCCGACCGGTGCCCCCGCATCCTGGATTCCGGAGACGCCCTGGCGCTCGGGCGGGTGCTCCGACCCCGGCGCGTCGTCGGGCTCGCCCGCCTCCGTGGGATGTCGTCGGGCCGCCTTGCCCGGCGCCGCGACCGAGATCGGCACCTCGTCCTCGCCGATCGTCGGCTCGGACTTGAGCCGACCGCGGTGCTCGTCCCAGAGGTTGCGGGCGACGACCTGGATGACGCCGGCGCCGGGGATGGCGAGCAGCGCGCCGAGGATCCCGAACAGCTCGACGCCGACGAGCACGCTGATGAGCACCGTGAGCGGGTTGAGGTCGACGCTCTTCGACATCACCGTGGTCTGCAGCACGTGGTTCTCGAACTGCTGGTAGACGATGTAGAAGACGATCGTCGCGATGCCCGCCGTGGGGGAGTAGAGGAAGGCGACGAGGACGGTCGGGATGGCGCCGAGCGTGGCGCCCACCAGGGGGATCAGGTCGGCGAACGCGACCCAGAGGCCGAGCACCCCTGCGAACGGCACGCGGATGATCGACAGGAACGCGAACGTGGCGACGCCCGCGATCAGGCTGATGATGAGGTTGCCGGCCATGTAGCCGGTCATCGCCTTGGCGCAGTCGCTCGCCACTGCACTCACGCGCTCGCGCGGCCGTGGGTTCAACATGTTGAGGAACCCGGCGGTGACCTTCGGGCCCTCGAGGATCATGAGGAACGTCAGCACGAGGATCGTCACCAGCGTGAAGACGGTGCTGGCGATGCTCTTGGCGACATCGAGGGCGGGGGCCGCCGAGTTGCGCAGCGCGTTCTGGAAGCTCGTCTGGTGCTGCTGGACGTACTCGTCGATGTTGTAGCGCTGGACGATGTGGCCGATCGTGCCGCGCCCGGCCTTGGCGTCCTCGACGAGGTGCGGGAAGTCGTCGACGAACTGGTTGACCTCCTTCACGATCGGCCGGATGAACACGAACATCATCGCCACGAACGCCGCGATGCCGACGATGAACACCACGATCGTCGCCATGCTCCGGCGCACCCGGTGGCGGACGAGGAAGTCGACCGGCGGCGTCAGCACGACCGCGAAGAAGGCGGCGACGAGGATCAGGCCGATGACGTGGGTGAGCTTGCGGACGACGAGGATGCCGGCCAACGTCAGCAGCACCAAGGCGATCGTGGCGAGGATGGCGCGCACGGGCACCGGCCGCGGCGGCGCCGCCTGGGGCTGCGTCATCGGGGAGCCGTACCCGGCCGGATCGCGATCGTCACCAGCGACGAGCGTACGCATGTGGCGGCCGGTTTACGCGGGACCGCGGGCCGGCGGTAGCCTCCCCGCTGCCATGGGCCAGCCGATCGCCGTCACCCGCAAGCCGTCGAACGATCCGTCGGTCGCGCGGTTCGAGATCAACCGCACGCTCACGGGCATGGGCCACGAGCGCTACGACGCCGGCGCCGAGATCGTCGGCGACCGCCCGCCGGACGAGCTGGCGCGCCGGCTGTTCGCCAAGGGCGGCGTCCGGCGGATCCACATCTACTCGAACATGATCTCGCTCGACCTCGAGCCGGATGCCGACGCCGACGGCTACGAGGACGTGATCCGAGACCTCTACATCCACTACAAGCCGGGCGTCGAACCGTCGTACTCGGCCTGAGGCGTGGGAACATACGGGTGATGGCGAGCGCCGGAGACCCGTGGGCAGCGATCCTCGAACGGCTCGACGACGCGGCCAAGCTGACGGAGCTCGACCCTGACATCCACCGCATGCTCCGGGTGCCCCGGCGTGTGCTCGAGGTCGCGGTGCCGGTCCGCATGGACGACGGTCGGGTCGAGGTGTTCAAGGGCTGGCGCATCCACCACGACACCACCCGGGGTCCGGCCAAGGGGGGCATCCGGTTCCATCCGGAGGTCGACGCCGACGAGGTGGCCGCGCTCGCGGCGGGGATGACGTTCAAGAC
>DATAKR010000072.1:0-10656 GCA_036261495.1 Acidimicrobiales bacterium
CGGGCCGACATCGACGGGATACACGATCGCTCGTTCCGCCGCGCCGGCGCGCACCTCGAACCAGATCCCGAGCGTGGTGGCGATCGTGGCGCCCACGTGGCCGGCGGCAATGGCCGCGAGCCATCGGTAGGTGCCGGTCCATCGTTCGAGGGGGCACAGCACCACGTTGAAGGTGATGGCCTCGCGCCACAGCTGGCCGCCGTCGAGCAGGAAGGCGCTGAGGAACAGCACCCGCGGCGCGTCGCGCGACATCTGCAGCAGGTTGGTGCTCTCCCGCCGCAGCAGACGGGTCGCGGTCGGCGCATCGAGGCCGCGCAGCACCAGCGTGGTGACCACGATGACGAACAGGAACACGAACGTTCCCGGCGAGCGCGAGAGGTACGTCGCCACCCGGCGCCACCACCGCTCGAACCCGGCGTTCGTCACGTCCCCGACGGTGCCATGTCCGGGCGGTCGTCAGCGCGCGCCCGCGCGGGCCCTCGACGCGAGGGTGCCCTCGCCGCAGCTCGCTGCGGCGGACAGCGAGCACGGCGAGGGCAATCGGACGCTACGGACATCGCGGACGCACCGACAGACCACGCCTTGCGTTGAGGCGGTCAACGGGCCGGCGGGCGTCAGCCGGATGCGCGCCTCAGGGAAGGAAGCCGAGCGCGTCGCGGATGCGGCGGCCGAGGGCGACGTCGCCGGTGATGACGACGTCGTCGGGCGCGTCCGAGCGGCCGCCGACGAGCGCGGCGAAGGTCGTCGCGGGCATTGACAGGTGCACGGTCGGCTGGGCCGGCGCCGAGTCGAGCGGACGGGCCCGCCCGCCGGCGACCTCGATCGAGTAGGTGCGTGGCCCGACCTCGACGACGGCGGTCACGCCGTCGGGCGCCTCGGCGCGCTTGCCGACCACGAACGGCAGGAACCTCGACCAGTAGTCGATGGCCTCCAGCACCGCGGGTCCGTCGCCGTGGCCGGGCCGGCCGACGGCCCGGCGGATGTCCTGCTCGTGCGACCACGTGTCCATGACGCGCAGCGTCAGCATGTCGGCGATCGTGCCGGGACCCGCGGGCGTCGCCACCTCGCGAGAGAGGTCGTCGGCCGTGAGCGCGTGCAGCTGGGCCGACCGGGCCGCGGTCACGTCTCGCAGCTCGTCGAGCACCTCGGCTCCGGTGCGGCTGCGGCGGTGCTCGACCCCGACCTCGTTGCTCTCGCCCAGCGCGTTCTTCGTGTGGGGTCGCGACACGGCCGTGGTCTCGGGTTGGGGTCGGCCGAGCGCGCGCGACTCGTAGTCGATGAGGTGTGACACCTGGTCCTGCACCGACCAGCCGGGGCAGCCGGTGGGTCGCTTCCAGTCGTCGTCGGTCAGCGCTCCGCAGAGCGCGATGAGTGACTCCCAGGTGGTGTCGAGGTTGTCGATCGACGGCGAGACGGCGGGCGGCACGGCGCGGTTCTACCACCGCCGCCGAACGGTCAGCCGCCGAGCCGCGAGAGGAAGAACGCGCTCGAGAAGCCGAGCACCGTGACCAGCCCGACGACGCTGCCGCCGCCGATGAGGCTCACGCCGATGGCCACCGACTCGGCGGCCATCGGCCTCTCGTCCTCTCGTGTGCGTACGGACGGGCTTCACCCCCTCGGCGCTGCCTCGCGTCGAGCCATCGCCGCCCCCGGGTAGGAGAGCCACGTGGACCGCGAGACTGCGACCCTTCCGCCCCCGTCGCGCCGCGGCGTCGCCGAGGCGCAGGCCCTCCACGACGCGGCGCGGGTCGCCGCCGACCTACCGATCCGCGGCTGCCTCGCCCGGCAACCGACGGAGCGAGAGCTCCTCGCGCAGCACCTCTACGAGCGGTTGCACCCCGCCATGGCCGCGCTCGGCGCCATCTTCCTCGTCGTCGTGCTCGGCCAGGTCGCCGCCCGGCCGGGAACCGCGCTCCAGCAGACGCTGGTCGCCACCACGTGGCTGGTGTGGCTCGCCTTCGCCGTCGAGTACGGGCTCCGAGCCGTGATCGCCCCCTCCACCGCCCGCTTCCTCCGCCGCACGTGGTGGCAGCTGGTGTTCCTGGCCTTCCCGTTCCTCAGCATGCTGCGCGTGCTCTTGTTCCTCCGCCTCGCCCGACCGACCCGCGTGGTGCTGGCCGCCTTCCGCAGCTCACGATCGGCGGCGCGCACGCTCACGTCGCGCCTCACGTGGCTGGGCGCCCTCACCGTGATCGTGATGTTCACGACCGCCGACCTCGTCTACGAGTTCGGCGACATCCACCCGTACGGCCGGGCGTTGCACGCGGCGGCGAAGGCGACCATCGCGGCCGAGGCGATGCCCGGCGACCGCGGCATCGTGCAGGTCCTCGACGTGGTGGTCGGCATCTTCTCGATCGCGGTGTTCGGCGCGCTGGCGGGCACGTTCGGCGCGTACTTCCTGGAGCATCGAGGCGAGCAGCACGCGCTGCGCGAGAGCATCGAACGCGCCTGAGGGGCTGAATGCCGCGTACCGGGATCTACTACCCAGGGCGCCGCCGGCGGGTGGTGCGGGCGGTACGGTCTGCTCAGGCGAGGAGGTCGTGGTGGCGGAACGGCGACGACGGCAGCAGGAGCAGGATCCAGAGGCGGTCCGCGTGATCGCCCCGACGCGAGCGCACGATCTCGAGGCCGTGCACCTCGTGCACGCCATGCGATCCCCGGCGACGGCGCGTCCGGCGACGGTGCTGCGGCTGCAGGGGGCCGTGGGCAACGCGGCCGTGCAGCGACAGATCGCGGTCCAGCGCGCCGACGACGACATGAAGGCGGATGTGCCGGGCACCGGGATGGGCGCGCTCGACGCGATCGCGGGCGGCAAGAACCTCGCCGGCGGCGCGTTCCAGCTCCCCGAGTGGAACAACGCCAACTACACGCCGGGCGGCACGGCGCTCTCGTTCGGCCAGACCGGGGCCGCCGTCGGCCTCCTGAGCAACGTCACCGGCACGGCCGTGAAGTCGAAGGAGGTGGCGGAGCTCCGCAAGGAGCTGAGCGAGGAGAAGAAGAAGCCCCGGCCGGATCGGGCCAAGATCCGCCAGCTCGAGCGGGAGCTCCGCATCGCCGGTGGCGACGTGGGCTCGAAGGCGGCCGGCGTGGGCGGCAGCCTCGTCGACATGGGCACGGCGGCGACGAACATCGCCGCCACCGGCAGCACGGCGGCGACGGTGATGGGCGGCGTGTCGGGCGGTGTGGCCCTGCCTCTCCAGGTGTTCAACGGCGTCCGCGATCTGCGAAAGGCGATCAAGCAGGGCGAGCGCGTCAACCAGCTGAAGCGCCTGATGAACGACTGGGAGAAGCCGCAGCAGGCGCTCGAGGCCGCCGACACGATCGTGGCCGAGCTCGAGCGGGAGGTCGCCGACCTCGGCGAGTCGCTGCACGAGCTGCGGACGAAGAACCGCGACCGCTCGAAGAACCCCGAGATCCTCGCCGCGATGACCCGCCAGACGGCGGCGCTCCACGAGCTCGACGAGGCTCGGAAGCAGCAGCAGCTGCGGCAGGCCGAGAAGGACAAGATGGCCGCGGCCGTGAAGACCCAGGGTGCCAACGGGCGCCCGAGCCTCGAGACGCTGCAGATGTACGCGGCGATGAAGAGCAAGACCGGTGTGGTGAAGAAGGCGATCAGCGTCGTCGGGTCCGCGCTCGGCGTCGGTGGGTCGATCGCCGTGATCGTCGCCGCTGCGGCCGGGTCGGCGGCGCTGGCGGCCACGCCCGTCGGGTGGGCGCTCGCCGCCGCCGCGGCCGCCATCGGCATCGGCATCGGCATCTACAAGCTGGTCCGGTGGTTCCAGAAGCGAGGCCAGAAGAGCGAGCGCCACGCCAACGCCGAGGCGATCCTGTGGTGGGTTCGCAACGGCACTCCCGAGCAGAAGGCCAAGGCGTTCGACCTCTGCAACTCCCTGGGCCTGAAGCTGTCGCGCGCCCAGCTCCAGACGGGTGACGAGAAGGCCATCATCAAGCTGTTGAAGGCGAAGCTGGCGTCGTAGCGGTCGCCGCCGGCGGGCCCCGCGGACGCGTTGGCTCAGAGCTCGAAGCGCGTCCCGACGCTGTTCGGGACGAACGCCTCGCCGAACGTCCGCGCCAGCGCGTGCTGCGCCCGCCAGCCGGTGCAGTGCGCGGGAACGACCACGCTCGGCTGGAGCGCGGCGAGGTCGGCGCACACCTGGGGGATGAGGGGTTCGAACACCGGCCCGTTGAGGTGGAACCCACCCATCACGGTGTAGAGCGGCGCGTCGCCGGTGAGGCGGCTCACGTACCGGCAGATGTTGACCACGCCGGCGTGGCCGCACCCGGTGAGCACGACGAGACCCTTGTCCTTCACGTTCACGACGAGGGCCTGGTCGTCGAGGACGAGCGGGTCGGCCTTCCAGTCGCCGTCGACCCACGCCTGCTGGGGCGGGAACCCGGGCTCGTAGCCCGTGGTCCGGGCCACCTCGCCGGTCACGAGGACGCTGCCGTCGAGCAGGAAGCTCGGGAGCCGCTCCTCGATGATGTCGAACCCGGCGTCCTCGAGCGCGCGCCGGCTGGTCGTCGGGATCTCGAGCGGGTCGCGGCCGGGGATCGCGACGCGCCGGCGCCGCCAGAAGTGCGGGTGGATCAGCACCGGGAGGTTGGCTCGGCCCAGACGCCGGATGAGCCCGTCGAGTCCGGTGGTGTGGTCGAAGTGCCCGTGGCTGCACACGATCGCCTCGAGCGTGGTGGGGTCGATGTCGAGCCGGCGCAGGTTCTCGACGACGCCGTCGGGGCTGGTGCCGGCGTCGAACAGGATGCGGTGCTCGCGGCCCCCCTTCGTCACGGTCACGAGAGCGGAGAACCCGTGCTCCGCGATCAGCCCGTCCGGTGCCTTCCCGTCGAGCATCGTCGACGCCGCCACGTCGAGGGCGGGGCCGCGCCCCGGCGCGAAGCGCTTCGCCGGGCCCTGGTCGGGCATGAACACGTCGACTGCGTTGTCGATGATCGTCGTGACGACGACGTCGTCGACCGGCTCGAGCCGGATCTCGATGCCGGGATCGACGTCGTGGAAGACGCCGGGACCGACCGGGTGGGGATGACCGTCGGTGCACATCGCGACAAAGCGTGGCACGAACGGGCGCTCAGCCGCCCTTGGGTCGCTGCTCCCCGCCGCCGCGCGGCTCGTCGCCCGGCGTCGGGGCGCGCAGGAAGGAGAGCGTGCCGTCGGGCTCGAGGATCGCGTATGCGACGTCGTCGAGGCTCTGGATCCCCTGCTTGCGCGCCCCCTGCAACAGCTCCTCGAGCGGGAGCTCCTCGTTGCGGAGCGCCTCGGCGAGGACGCGGCCGTCGCGCACGACCACCACCGGCACGCCTTCGATCACGTTGCGCGATGCCGGCCACTTGAACCCGACGAAGCCGAGGAGCCACACCCAGAAGGCGATGGTCCCGACGGCGAGGAACGCGCCGGTGACCGACCGGTCGTCCTGGGTGAGGCCCTGCTGCACGAGGTCGCCCATCAGGATCAAGAGGATCAGCTCGAAGCCGGTCATCTCGGAGAGCCGGCGCTTGCCGACCCCGCGCATGACGAGCCAGATGAACCCGAAGATCGCGGTGGCGCGAACGACGATCTCCATCAGGGGAACACCGTGGTGCGGACGTGGACCGCGGCGTCGTCGCGCTCGCCGTCGCCGACCGCGATGCGGCCGGACTGGCCGTGGTGCTCGTTCGGTGGCACGTTCGCGTCGAAGTCGATCTGCAGGTCGGCGCCCGGCACGCGATCGAAGGCGAACAGCACGACGTCGCCTCGGCTCCACTCGCGAGAGGGCTGCGGCACGATGCGGTTGAGGTCGAGCGAGTCGAGGTAGCGCGAGTCGACGCTGAGCACCACCGAGTCGGTGGCGGGTGCGGGCGGCGCGGGGCCGTGCACCTTGACGTCGAACCCGCCGCGCAGCCCGGAGCGCGAGACGGCGGTGTAGCGCACCACCAGCGTGTACCCGCCGCCGCTCGCCCGCACGGTGCGATCGCGCAGGCCGAGCACGCCACCGAGGGCCGCGAGGAGGAACGCCGTCAGCGCGGCGACGAACACGAACCGGGCGCGCCGCGCCCACCGCTGCTTGCCGGGCGGCTGCGATGAATCGAGCGTCGGCGGACGCGAGGTCGGCGTCACGCCCCGAGCTCTACCCCCGCCACGCATCCGTCGACCGCGCCGCCGTACACTCGCCCGCCCGCGCCGACCACCCGGAGGACCCGTGGCCTTCGCCGACGACATCGCACGCACCCCACGGCCCGACGACGCCGCCGGCGGCGGCCCGTCGTTCGCCGTCACGCTCGCCGAGCGGTGGAACGTCGGCCGCAACCAGAACGGTGGCGTCCTCCTCGCCACCGTGGCCGGCGCGCTCGCCGAGGTCGCCGGCCACCCACATCCGCTGGCCACCACGGCCCACTACCTCGGCGCCGCGACCGACGGGCCGGCGTCGGTGCGGACCCAGGTGATCAAGCCCGGGCGCACCTACGCCTCGGCGGTCGGGGAGCTCTGGCAGGACGACCGGGAGCGGGCGCGCGTGGTCGGTGCCTTCGGGGATCTCACCGAGCGAGCGGTGGCCGGCCCGTCGATGTTCGCTGCGCCGCCCCCCGACGGGCCGGCGCCCGATGCGTGCGACGACCTGTTCGACCTGCTCGTCGCCGGCGTGGGGGAGCGGGCGCTGACGCGGTCGCTGCGCAACTTCGAGATCCGCGTCGATCCCGACGGCGGATGGGGCGGTGCGGGCGGCGACGAGCCGAGCCTGCGGGGCTGGATTCGCATGCGCGACGAGGCGACCGTCACCCCGCTCGCGCTCCTCGCCGTCGCGGACGGTTTCCCGCCGTCGCTTCTCGGGCGGGCCGAGATGGGCTGGCTGCCCACCATCGAGCTGACCGTCCACCTGTTCGGTGTGCCGCCGGTCGACGAGCCGTGGCTCCGCGCCGTGCTCCGGACGCGGACCGTTGTCGGCGGGCTGCTCGACGAGGACGGCGAGCTCTGGGACGCGAGCGGGGCGCTGGTCGCCCGCTTCCGGCAGCTGGCGATGCTGATCCCGCGCGACGCCCGCTGACGCCGGCGCCGGTCCTCTAGGGTCCGCGACCCATGGAGATCAAGGACCGTGTCGTCGTCGTCACCGGGGGAGCGAGCGGCATCGGCCGGTCGCTGTGCCTCGCCTTCGCCGGGGCCGGCGCCCAGGCGGTCGTGGCAGCCGACCTCGACACCGCCGGCGCCACCGCGGTTGCCGCCGAGGTCGAGGCACTCGGCGCCGGTGGTCTCGGTGTCCGTTGCGACGTGAGCGTCGAGCGCGACGTGCAGGACCTCGTGCGCGCCGCCGAGGAGCGGTTCGGCCCGGTCGACGTGTTCTGCGCGAACGCCGGCATCCTCGCGCTCGGCGGCATCGAGGCGCCCGACGAGGTGTGGGACCGCGCCTGGGCGATCAACGTGAAGAGCCACCTCTACGCGGCGCGCGCCGTGGTTCCCGGCATGGTCGAGAGGGGCGAGGGCTACCTGGTGCACACCGCGTCGGCCGCCGGCCTGCTCACCCAGCTCGGCGCCGCGCCCTACTCGGTGTCGAAGCACGCGGTGGTCTCGTTCGCCGAGTGGCTGTCGATCACCTACGGCGATGCCGGCGTCCACGTGTCGTGCCTGTGCCCGCAGGGCGTCGCGACCAACCTCGGGGAGACCAGCCGGGCGGTGCTGTCAGGCCGCGAGCCGCACTCGTCGCCGGCGGCCCGCCCGGCCGCGACGGCGACGGCGGTCGACGTCGTGGGGGAGGGGCTCGGCGAGCGCGAGAGCGGCGGCGTCCACCAGGCGGCGCGCGACGGGATCGTGTCACCCGACGCCGTGGCGCAGCTCGTGCTCGACGCCGTGCGCGAGGAGCGGTTCCTGATCCTCCCGCATCCCGAGGTCGAGACCTACGAGCGCCGGCGGACCGGCGATCGCGAGCGGTGGCTCAACGGGATGCGACGGGCCCAGGCCCAGATGGTCGCCGCGTTCCGGAGCCAGCAGTAGCGCGTCAGCGACGCTTCGGCCGCGGCCCCCGCCGGCGGGCGTCGCGGGCGTCGGCGAGGCGGACGGTCTCCTCCGACACCGGTGCGCCGAGGATGGCCGCGACGAGGTCGACGAGGTGGCTCACGAAGAGCCGGTCGTCGGTGTGTGGCGCGGTGGCGGCGCGACGACCGAGCTCGATGGCCGAGAACCGGATGGCGGTGAACCGCCGGTGCAGTCGGGTGGCCTCCTCCTCGAGGAGCGGCTCGACCATGAGGCGCCAGCGCTGGATGCTGTCGCGGCGGTCGACAGGCCCTTCGGCCTCGCGTGCCGCCTCGGGTCGGTTCAGCAGGTAGGCGGAGATCTGCAGGTACTCGGGGCCGCCGTCGTCGTCGGCGAGCTTCGCTGCCGACGGTCGCACGAGCGCGGCGCTCAACGCTCGCAGGTCGGGATCGCCATCGGCCTCGTACTGGTCGAGCATGGCGTGCCGGCGCGACTCCACGTCCGGGCGGTGCTTGGCGAGGATGGCCTTGAGCACGCCGTCACGGTCGTCGAAGTGGTACTGCACGGCGATGGCGTTCTTCGACCCGGCGGCTCGGTTGATCTCCCGCAGGCTGACCGCGTCGATGCCGCGCGCCGCGAACAGCTGCTCCGCGGCCGTGATCAGGCGCGCCTTGGTGGTGTCGGCCGAGCGGGGCAACTGGACGGGCCTCCATCGGGACCGTAGCATGCGACCGCACCGATGAGTAATGCAGGGGCATTACTTCACGAGACCGACACACGTGGGGGGAACGCGCATGGCGTGGGACTTTTCGACCGAGCCGGAGTGGCAGGAGAAGCTCGACTGGGTTCAGCAGTTCTGTGAGAACGAGATCGAGCCGCTCGACCTGACGTTCCCGTATGCCGTCCGGTCGAAGGACCCGCGCATCAAGGCGATCGTCGACCCGCTCAAGCAGCAGGTGAAGGACCAGGGGCTGTGGGCGGTGTTCCTCGACAAGGAGCTCGGCGGGCCCGGCTTCGGGCAGCTCAAGCTGGCGCTGCTCAACGAGATCCTCGGCCGCTACGGATCGGCGCCGGCGATCTTCGGCTGCCAGGCGCCCGACACGGGCAACATGGAGATGCTCGCCGCCTACGGCACCGAGGAGCAGAAGCAGCGGTGGCTGTACCCGCTGATGAACCAGGAGATCTGGTCGGCCTACTCGATGACCGAGCCGCAGGGCGGCTCCGACCCCAACCTGTTCAAGACCCACGCCGTCCGTGACGGCGACGAGTGGGTGATCAACGGCGAGAAGTGGTTCACCAGCGCCGGCCGGGCCGCCGACATCATCTTCGTGATGTGCACGAACGGGATGTTCGTCGTCCCCCGTGACACCCCCGGCGTCGAGATCCAGCCCTACCCGTCGTCGCACAACTGGATCAAGTACAACGACGTCCGCGTCCCGCTCGACCACCTCCTCGGCCCGGAGGACGGCGCCAAGGTGCTGGCGCAGCGCCGCCTCGGCGGCGGCCGCATCCACCACGCCATGCGCACGATCGCCAACTGCAAGCGCGCCTTCGACATCATGTGCGAGCGCGCCCTCAGCCGCGAGTCGCACGGCAAGATCATCGCCGATCACCAGATGGTGCAGGAGGCGATCGCCGACTCCTACGCCGAGATCAACATGCTGCGCCTGCTCGTCCTCTGGACGGCCTGGAAGATCGACAACACGTCGACCCAGGAGAGCCGCACCGAGATCGCGGCCGTGAAGTTCACGATGGCGAAGGTGCTCCGTGAGGTGTCGTACCGCGCCCTGCACGTCCTCGGCTCGCTCGGCACCACCAACCTCACGCCGATCCAGCAGATGTACGCCAGCGCGCCCACGATGGGCATCGCCGACGGTGTCGACGAGGTGCACAAGGTCACCGTCGCCCGCAACGTCCTCAAGGGCTACCGGCCCCACGAGGGTGTGTTCCCCACCGACTTCTTCCCGGCCAAGCGGGAGAAGGCGCGGGAGAAGTACGCCGACCTGCTCGAGCGCGAGCCTGAGCTGGCCAAGTGGGCGGACTTCGCCGCCCGCAACGACCACTAGACCTCGCCGATGCCCGACGGGATCGACGTCCCGAAGGTCACCGACTGGCTCGTCGCCAACATCGACGGTGTGGTCGCACCCTTCGAGTTCTCGTTCATCAGTGGCGGCCGGTCGAACCTCACCTTCGGGGTGACCGACGCGGCCGGCCGCCGGCTGGTGCTCCGCCGCCCACCGATCAGCCACGTGCTCGCGACGGCCCACGACATGGGCCGCGAGCACCGCATCATCTCGGCCCTCGGGCCGACGCCTGTCCCGGTGCCAGCCGCGCTCGGGTTCTGCGACGACGAGGCGGTGAACGGGCGGCCGTTCTACGTGATGGACTTCGTCGACGGCTACGTCGTCCGCGGCGGCGCCGAAGCGGAGGCGCATCTCGACGAGGCCGCCCGCCGCACCGCCGGCGACGACCTCGTCGACGTGCTCGTCGCCATCCATGCCGTCGACGTCGACGCCGTGGGCCTCGGCGACCTCGGGCGTCGCGATGGCTACGTCGAACGGCAGCTGAAGCGCTGGTACGGCCAGTTCCAGAAGTCGCAGGAGCAGGAGAAGGAGGCCGGCGTGCACCGACCCGCCGGCGTCGTCGACGAGGTCCACGACCTGCTCGTCGCGAAGGTCCCGCCCCAGCGGGAGACGGTGATCGCC
>DATAKR010000080.1:0-6342 GCA_036261495.1 Acidimicrobiales bacterium
CGAGGCCGCGGCGCTGGTCGACCGCGCCGTCGATCTCTTCGCCGCGGAGGTCGGCCTCGATGCCGTCGAGGTCCGGCAGCGGAACCTCATCGCGCGGGACGAGTTCCCGTGGACGAGCGCCACCGGACTCGTGTACGACAGCGGCGACTACCGGCGGGCGCTCGACCTCGCCCTCGCCACGGTCGGCTACGACGACCTTCGCGACGAGCAGGCGCGGCGGCGCGCGCAGCCCGAGGCGACCGCGTTCCTCGGCATCGGGGTGTCGGTCTTCATCGACCGGACGGCCGGCGTGCGCGGCAGCGAGTACGGCTCGGTCGCGCTGCGACCCGACGGCAGTGCACTCGTGCGCACCGGGTCGTCGCCCTACGGGCAGGGCCATCACACGGCGTGGGCGATGCTCGTCGCCGATCGCACCGGCATCCCGCTCGAGCGCATCGAGGTCGTTCACGGCGACACCGACGTCGTTCCCCGTGGCGGCATCACCGGCGGCTCGCGCAGCGCGCAGAAGGCGGGCTCGGCGATCGTCGAGGCGTCGGACGCGCTCGTCGACGAGGCGCGCCGCATCGCGGCGTCGCTGCTCGAGGCGGCCGACGCCGACGTGGTGCTCGACATCGCCGGCGGGCGCTTCCACGTCGTCGGCGCGCCCGGCGCGACGACCGTGACGTGGTCCGACGTCGCCGCGTCGCTGGGCGCCGACGGGCCGGGCCTGCAGTGCGAGTCCGACTTCGCCGGCGAGGGTCCGACCTTCCCGTTCGGCGTGTACGTCGTGGTCGTCGAGGTCGACGCCGGCACCGGCGCGGTCACGCTGCGGCGGGTCGTCACCGTCGACGACGCGGGCACGGTGCTCAACCCGATGCTCGCCCTCGGCCAGGTCCACGGCGGGCTCGCGCAAGGGCTTGCCCAAGGCCTGTTCGAGGAGTTCGCCTACGACGACGAGGGCAACCCGCGCACGTCGAGCTTCGCCGACTACATGATCCCGTCGGCCGCCGATCTCCCGTCGTTCGAGTGCCTGCTCACCGAGACGCCGTCGCCGAACAACCCGATGGGCTTCAAGGGGATCGCCGAATCGGGCACGATCGGCGGCCCGCCGGCCGTCCAGAACGCGGTCGTCGACGCCCTGGCCCACCTCGGCGTGCGCCACCTCGACCTGCCGATCACGCCGGAGCGCGTGTGGCGGGCCATCTCGGCCGCCGCTGCGTCATGATCCGCCGGTGATCGATCCGTCCCGACTCCACCGCGGCGCGCTCACGCGCGCGGCCACGTTCGAGAACCCGACCGCCGCGCCCGGCGGCGGAGGGCGAGCCGGAGCGGGCCGCAAGGGTGCGCCGAGCCGGGTGCTGGCGCCGGGCGAGCGCGTCCGCCTCGCCGAGGTCGAGGGACCGGGGCGCGTGACGCACCTGTGGGCCACGTTCGCAGCCACCGACGGGGCCACCTCGCCGGCGGTCGCGAGGAGCCAGCTGCTCGAGGTCTCCTACGCCGAGGTGGACGCGCCCTCGATCAGCGTGCCCGCGCCCGACCTCTTCGGCGCGGTGCACGGGATCCGCACCCCGTACGCGTCGGCCCTGACCGCGGTGAACGAAGGGCGCGGCTACACGAGCCGGATGCCGATGCCGTTCGCCGGCGGGATCGCGATCGACTGGGAGAACCGGTCGAGGTCGCCGGTCACGCTCTACTACCAGGTCGACCTCCTCCTCGGTGCCGGAACGCACGACGCCGAGACCGGCTTCCTGCACGCGACCTTCCGGCGCGAGAACCCGACCGCGCCCGGGACTGACTTCACCATCACCGACGGGCTCGAGGGACCGGGCCGCTTCCTCGGGATGACCGGCGGCGTGCGCGTGCTCGAGCCGGAGCGATGGTGGGGCGAGGGCGAGGTGAAGATCTACGTCGACGGCGACACCGATCTACCGACGGTGTGCGGCACCGGCACCGAGGACTACCTCGACTCGGCGTGGGGGCTCGGCACCTTCGCCGCGCCCGAGACGGGTGCGCCCGCGGTGTTCGCGGCGGAGGGCGAACCCGAGCACCATCACCGCCTCGTGTCGTTCTACCGCTGGCACCTGTCGGATCCCGTGGTGTTCGACGAGCGGTTGCGCGTCACGATCCAGCAGATCGGCGCCTCGTCCTTCGGCGTCGGGCAGGAGGCCGAGTGGGAGGCCTTCCGGGCCGCGCACCAGCCTGCGGCGGGGGGCTGGCCGGCGGTCGACCGGCTCCCCGTGTTCGCGCTCTACGAGAGGTCCGACGACTGGTGCGCGACCGCGTTCACGTACTGCGCGCGGCCACAGGTGGTCGCCCCGTGCGCGCTCGCCGTCGCGATCGCCGACCTTCCCGAGACGCGTCGCGGCCTTCGCCTGGTGCTTCGTCGGTGACGTCGCCGGCGGCCTCCGGCTCGTCGGGGCCGAGCATCCATACCAGGTCCGGCACGTGGGCGAGCCCGACCACGAGGTGCACCGGCCGCCCCGGCTCGGCGGTCGCACGCTCCGCCGCGGCGTCGAACATCGCTCGGGAGTAGGCGAGCCGCAGGCGACCCGACGCGCCGCTCGTCTCGCCCTCGAGCGGCGGCGGGAGGTGCAGCCGGGAGTAGGCGTCGTTCGCCGCGCCCAGCACCGCCGGGTCGCGCAGCGCCGCGCGCACGTAGCGCCACTCGGGGTCGCGCGACAGGCGCACGAGCAGCGGCGCGGTCGGCAGGAGGGCGAGCGCCGCGCCGACGGTCGCCAGGGCACGGACGACGTCGCGCCCTCGGAGGGCCCGGAGCGGGTTGTCGACGATGAGGTCGTGGTGCGGGGGCAGATGGAGCAACCGCGCCAGCCCGGGCTCGAACACGACGACATCGCCGTTCGCCGTCCACGTCTCGACCGACTCGCGGATGGCCGCGGCCACGTCCTCGTGGAGCCGCATCACGCCGCGCTGGCCGTGGGCGATGCCGTGAACCGTCCACGTGGTGTGGTCGACCCGTCGCCGAACCCCGGGCAGCGCCGGCGCCGGCGCCGGCGCCGGAGGAGCGACGAGCGGCGGGAGGTCGTCGCGCATCGCACGCGGCCAGGCGCGCCGCAACCTTCGGGCGGCGCGGCGGCGTGACATGGCCCGGCCCGTCTCGGTCTCGACCCGCTCGATCACCTCGTCGAGCGACACCGCGCCACGAGCCGCATCGACGAGGATCCGGTCTCGGGCGCGCACGCCGCACACTTCGGCGATCGCGGTCCCGTTCCCTCTTTCGCGGCACAGATCGCCCACGTCGCCCAGACTCTGCCCCGAGGCGTTCGTCGAGGAGGAGCGGATGGCTGACGACTGGCCGAGGCCGGTGGTGCACTGGGAGATCGAGGCTCGCGACGCCGAGCGGCTGCGAGCGTTCTACGCCGACCTCTTCAACTGGCGCATCGGCGACGGGCCGATTCTGCAGATCGCGCCGGGGCTCGGCGGCCCCGATCCCGGGCCGGCGGGCCACATCCGCCAGAGCAGCCGGTCGGGTGTCACCCTCTACGTGCAGGTCCGTGACCTGGCCGAGACGCTGGCCCGGGCCGCCGAGCTCGGTGGGAGCGTGCTGGCGGAGCCCTTCGACGTTCCCGGCGGGCCGACGCTCGCCGCCATCGTCGATCCCGAGGGCAACCCGGTGACGCTCGTCCAGCAGTAGGGCAACATCGCATTCGTGACCGGCGCGGCAGGATCTCTCGTGTTGCTCGTGGTGTTCCTCGTGTCGGACGCGTGGGTGTACCTCGACGCGCGGGCGTCCGCACAGCGAGGCGAGCCGGTCGTCGCGTCGTTCGGCCGGCTGTCGATCACCACGCCGGAGACGTGGCTCCTCGCGTGCGCGTTGGTGTGGGTCGTGTTCCTGCCGGCGTACGTCGTCGCCCGGCGGTACTGACCGTCGCCCTCTGATCGCGTTGTGACGAAGTTCACACCGGCGGGGCGAACGTGTGTTCGTATCGTCGGGTAGAATGGTCGGCGTGCTGGGGAGCGTGATCGAGGCCGAGACGGTCGAGACCGAGGGGATGGTCGACGCGACGTCGGCACCGCGTGTCCTCGACGTGATCGACGTCGAGGAGTCGCTGCGCCGGGTGGTGCGCGGGCTCGACCCGGCGGTGCTCGCACCGAGCGACGCGGCGCGGTTGCTCGATCGGTTCGTCGCCGTGGGCAAGCTCGCCGGCGCCGCCGCGATCATGCTCGCGGCGCGGGCTGCTGAGGCGGGCGAGTGGCAGCGCCGCGGCGCGCCCAGCCCGGCGCACGATCTGGCTCGGCGCGCGGGCACCACCGTCGCCGCGGCGCGCGACCTGCTCGACACGTCGGCCCGCTTGTCGTCGCTCGACGCGACGACCGAGGCGGTACGCCACGGCGACCTCTCCCCGGAGTAGGCGGCCGCGGTCACCGCCGCGGCGGCCGCGCACCCGCGATGTGAGGCCGACATGCTGGCCCGGGCCGCCACCGCTTCGCTCTTCTCACTGCGAGAGGAGCGCGACCGCATCGTCGCGGCCGCAGAGCGCCCCGACGACGCGGCCGAACGCCAGCGCCGGTTGCACGAGACGCGAGGGTTGCGCCTCGGCACCGCTCGCGACGGAGCGGGCACGGGCACCTGGCGAGTCACTCCCGAAACCCAGGCTGAGCTCATGGCGCTGCTCGCGCCGTTCATCGAGCGACAGTTCGCCGCGGCGCGGCGGGAGGGCCGGCGTGAGGGCGCCGGCGCCTACGCGGCCGACGCGCTCGTCGATCTCGCCCGCACGGCGTACGCCCGGCACACCGGTTGTGGCGACCCGTCGCCGTGCGGCGGCGCATCGGCCGAGCACGACGACCGAGCCGGGGGCCCGCCGGCGACACCTGACGCTGATGACGACACAACCGCCGACCCCGCCGCGGCCGGCGGCGCCGCCGCGGCGGACGCGCCTGACACCTCGGGCCGCCCCTCGCCGGCGTCGGGTTCCACATCGACCGCCGCGCCGGTGTCGCCGAAGGTGCCCGCGAAGATCATCGTGCGGCTCGACCACTCCGCCCTCCTGCGTGGCCACACCATCGCCGGAGAGACGTGCGAGGTCGCTGGCGTCGGGCCCGTACCCGTCGACACCGTCACCCGGCTGCTGGCCACCGGCGACGTCTTCTGGGCGGCGGTGGTGACCCGCGGCGTCGACGTCGTCACCGTCGCGCACCTCGGACGCCGGCCCAGTGCCGCGCAGCTCACGGCCCTCCACTGGCGTGACCCTGCCTGCCGCGAGGAGACCTGCGCTCGACCGGTGCGCGAGTGGGACCATCACCTCGACTGGGCCTGCACCCACCACACGCTGCTCGGCGAGCTGGGCGGGTTCTGCGAGCACCACCACGACCTCAAGACCTATCGCGGCTACCGCCTGGCGCGCAGCCGCCTACCCGGCAAGGTCCGACTCCTCCCGCCCGACACCGCCGACCCACCATCTCCAACCTGAGACGCCCCACCGCCGACGACCGAGCGGAGAGACCGAGCGACGCGACCACGGCCGATCCCGCACCTTGACAACCGAACAGCCCCGCGCCGCCCGCCCCGACGGCCGGCCGGGCGCCGGCGCCCGCGGGGGGCCGCATCAGCCCGCCGGGTGGGCGTGGGCCGCGAAGACGCGCTCGACCTCGCCGGCCCACATGCGGTCGTCTGCGTCGCTCTCGCGGGAAGCCGCGGTGTCGTGCCCCGTCGTGACCCGACCGAGCTCGGCGGCGAGACGGAAGAAGCCCCGGCCCGGCCGGCCGGTGTCGGCGCGCACGACGATCGCGGAGAGCAGGCCGCGGCCGGCGTCGTCCTCGGCGGTGGAGACGGCTCGCAGAACGCGCGCCAGGTCACGCCGCGCCTCGTCCCGGAGCGCCTCGTCCCGGAGCGCCTCGTCCCGGAGTGCTTCGTCCCGGAGCGACGGCTCGAGGCGCTCGAGCAACGCCTCGTAGGTGATGGTCCGGCGGGCGCGTGCTTCGTCGGTGAGCACCGCACGGACGGCGTCGGCCACGTCGTTCGAGGGCTCCGGGGGCACCGGTCCTAGCGTTCCGAGGGCTCGGCGGGCACCGGGCCTACAGTACGGCGCGCCATGGCCACCACGACCGTCCTCGGGCATTCGATCGAGCGCCGGGAGGACCCCGGGCTCCTCACCGGTGCGACGCCGTTCCTCGCCGACGTGCCGGCACCGGGCGCGCTCGCCGCGGTGTTCGTGAGGTCGCCGTTCGCCTCGGCCCTCGTGACGGGCATCGACACGAGCGAGGCGGCGGCGCAGCCCGGCGTCCATGCCGTGCTCACTGCCCATGACCTCGCCCTCCCGCCGATGCCCGCGTTCGGTCGCGAGCCGCACCTCGGCCGGCCCCCGCTCGCCACCGACCGCGTGCGGTTCGTCGGGGAACCGGTCG